>JAFVED010000072.1 GCA_017478125.1 Bacteroidales bacterium
CAGATCTTTTCCGACATCCTCCAGAATATGATGATGAACGGCCTGATGGATGACCTGGGCGTACATCTTGACAAGCCTGTGGTCTCGATCGGGGCGGACAACACGGAATATGATCCGGAGACAGCCTGGAATCACGAGATGGGATTCAGGTACAGGAATGGAGGATTCCATTCGGAAGCCTCTGTCTATCTGATAAATGTGCGGAACCAGCAACTCACTGTATTCCCTCCCGGCATGTCCACGGGAAGGATGATGACAAACGCCGGAAAAAGCAGGAATTTGGGAGCCGAGGCGCAAGCGGGGTGGACCGGAGAAAGTTTCCGCGCCAGCATATCATACGGATTCTGCGACGCCCGCTTTACCGAATATATAGATGGGGAGAACGACTACGGCGGAAACAGGATACCGTATGTTCCCGCGCACACACTTCACGCGGGGCTGGGGTCCGGATTCGCCGTGGGAAGCCGGACACTTGACTTGGACGCGAGTCTGCGTGGAACGGGTCCCATCACATGGAACGAGGCCGGGACCCTGAGCGAGCCATTCAGGTTTTTCCTTGAGGCCAGGGCCGGGATGGATCTGGGCAGGATCGAGGTCTTCTTAAGAGGAGAGAACCTCACTGGCACAAATTCTCGCGTGTTCTATTTCAAGTCCATCGGCAGGGAGTTTCTGGCCTCCGGAAAACCGAGGTCAATCATAACAGGAATAATCGTAAAATTATAGACAACATGAAAACGAACTTTTTTATCCTGGCCATCGCGGCCTCTCTCCTCTTCGCCTGCAAAGGAAACGAGGACGATCAGCCAATCACTCCCTCCAACGCTGACTTCGTCGGCACCGTGTCGGTGACTTACCAGGGAGAACCATTTGACAATGAGGACATTGAAGTCAACTTCACCCCCTCGGAAGACGGCAGGACAGCGTCTCTCATCATCTACAAGATCAGATTTGTCCCCCAGATGCCCGTCACGATCGACGTGACCATCCCCGACATCAATGTCTCGGTCACGGGAAACGTGCTGACACTCACCAAGGACACGGTGATCCCGCTTGCCATGGGTGGCGAATATCCGCGCTACACAGTCACGGGGCTGAATGGAAAAATCGAGGGAGAAGAACTGGTCTTTTCGCTCAACTTCGGGGACTACCCGACATCTTTCTCCGGCAAAAGAAAACCCTAAAGCGAATCTCCGAGACCCCGAACTCGTGGCAAATGATTTATTCTTATCTTTGCAGGCATCATGATAGGAACAATTGTCAACACGGCGTGCATCATCTGCGGCACCCTGGTCGGGACCCTCTTCAGGAAAGGCCTTGGCGAGAAATACCGCAAGACGCTTTTCAACGCCATGGGTCTCGCCTCGCTGGCTCTCGGAGCCAGCTCTTTCACGCAGAATATGCCAAAGAGCGAGTTCCCTGTGCTATTTATTTTGAGCCTGGCGATCGGAGGAGTGGCGGGAACCGCCTTGGACATAGACGGGAAAGCCAAGCGCTTAGTCTCACGGTTCGGAGGTGACTCTTTCGCCAAAGGGCTCATCTCTGCCTGTCTGCTGTATTGCGTCGGAACCTTCTCGATAGTCGGGCCGGTGCTGAGCGCGCTCCAAGGCGACAACACGTTCCTCTACACCAACTCCACACTGGATCTGGTGACTTCCATGGTGTTCGCGACAACCTACGGAATAGGGATGATCCTGGCCGCCCCGATCCTATTCCTCTGGCAGGGGATGTTCTACCTGATCGCCACTCTCGCCTCCTCCAGTCCCCTGCTGCAGGGTACCCTTGTCAACGAGCTGGCGATAGTTGGAGGCGTGCTGATCATCTCCTCCGGCCTGTCCATACTCGAGATAAAAGACTGCAAGACACTCAATTATCTTCCATCTCTCCTGGTGCCGGTGATCTGGTTCCTGATCAAAGCCTGGCTATTTTAGAGGATGTCAGGCCTGGTGCGCGGGGCGGAGCAGGTCAAGGACGACCTTCACAGGGTTGAATGTCTCTGAAGGGACCTCGACGAAGAGCGTGTTCCAGTCGCTCATTGCCCCGTTCCATAACCCCGGCAGCTCAAGAGCCTTGAGTTCCCTGCCCTGATAACTTTTGGAGCTGATGAACCCCGCCTCCTGATCCACATAGGACGGAAGGTCGAAAGGCTCTCCCTTGTAATCCCTGAGGAGGCAGACCAGGTCGACCGGATTGAAATGAGTCGCCTGAGCCATCGCCGAAACGGCCTCCGGATCCTCTTTGTTGATCTGGACACTCTCGAGGATCTGGAGTGAGTCACAACCATCTTTGCCTTTAACGATGTATGGTCCTCCACCAGGCTCCCCCTCATTCCTGACCATACCGCAGACTCGGATCGGGCGGTTGAGCTTGGAGCGAAGAATACCTGGAAGCTCCTCTTCGGGGACACTCTTAGGGATAGTGACCAGCAACTCTTTCTCGAGGAAGCCGGCTATCTCAGAGCAAAGCTCCCCTGACGCTCCCGCGTCGAGCCTTCTCAGATAGGCGAAAACACGGTCTCTGAGACTCAAGGCCACGCCCATCAGGACACGCTTATATAATGAGGTGATTCCCAGATACTTCTCGTGGGCGACATTGTCGATATTCTTGATAGATACAAGCTCGGCGTCAACCTTGTCGAGGTTATGGATAAGGGCACCGTGACCGGCGGGACGGAAAAGCAACTCCCCTTCCCTTGTCCTGAAGGGTTCATTTGAGGAATCGACGGCGATGGTGTCCGTTGACTTGGCCTGATAAGTGAACTTGACCCTGTATCGCGTTCCATACCGGCTCTCATATTCAGGAAGCACTTCATCCAAAGCTTTCTCGAACAGAGACCTGTGCTCCGGGGATATTGTCACGACAAGGTCGCAGGTCCCGTCGTCATTACGCATATATTCCTTGGCCTCGACAAGATGCTCCGCGATCGCCGTCCTCACCTCGGACGGGTACCTGTGGAACCTCAGGACTCCCTTAGGCTTGGAGCCGTATCCCAACCCGTTGTCAGTCAAAAGTTTCTTGAGGGTGGCCTCACGGTAGGCGGCGCTGTCTTCCGGCTCCCCGAAAACTTCCTCCGAATAGAAAGCGAAATCCTTTATCCTGGCGGCCAGCCTGGCACCGGGAGCATCCGGGGAAAGATCCTCTCCCGCCTCGAGTTTGTCAAGACCCGAGAACATATCCTTGAACATCCTTGACGCGGCGCCTGAGGCGGGAACGAACTTGCATTTCCCGTGGATCACGGCGTTTTTGTAATAATCGAGGGCCTCCTGCTCCTGAGACTTGGAGAGGACCTTTATCCCATGCCCCGGAGTGGCGGGTGCGACTATTCTCATCCACGGGAAACCTATCTTGAGGCGCCTTACCTGATTTTCCACCTGGCGGAGATCCGCTCCTCTCTCCTCTATCCGGAGAATATCTTCCTTTGTGAACATGTGATCAAATGTGGTTTATTTTCCGCTAAGATACGCAAGTTCTTCAGAAAAACCGACAACTTGATTATATTCGCGGAAGAACAACAAAAAGACAACAATGAGAAGAAGACATTTCCTGCTTTCGCTTTCCGCGGCGCTGGCCTCAGTGATCCTCGCGTCCTGCTCCGGAGGAAGGAAAGCACAACAAGTGACCGGGGATCAGGTTCCCACAGTCTATTTCACTTCAGACATCAGCCCCGAGGGTCTCGTCAAAGTGTACAAAGCTCTCGGTGTCAGACCCAAGGGACGGGTAGCGGTCAAAATCTCCACTGGAGAGTCGGCCAGGAGCAACCACCTGCGTCCAGAGCTGATCAAAGATCTTGTACACGAGGTCAACGGCACGCTGGTCGAGTGCAACACAGCCTACGGAGGCAACAGGGCCAACACCGAAGCCCACAGAGAGGCGATCAGAGAACGCGGTTTCGAGGCCGTGGCTCCCGTCGACATCATGGATTCGGAAGGCGAGATCAACATCCCTGTCAGAGACAAGTCCCATATCCAATATGACATAGTGGGAAGCCATATCCAGAACTATGACTTCGTGATCAACCTGGCACACTTCAAGGGGCACGCCATGGGCGGCTTCGGAGGTGTACTGAAGAACCAAAGCATCGGTGTGGCCTCCTCCGCCGGGAAACTGTACATCCACTCCGCCGGAAGGACTACCACCAAATGGATGGACGACGACCAGGACGGGTTCCTCGAGTCGATGGCAGCGGCGGCGCAGGCTGTCCATGACTACTTCAAAGCGGACGGGAAGGACATTATCTACATCGACGTGATGAACAACATGTCCGTTGACTGCGACTGCGACGGCGATCCGGACAAGCCGCGTGTGAAAGACATCGGCATTCTCGCCTCGACAGATCCTGTGGCTCTAGACCAAGCCTGCATCAACTTGGTGTTCAACCACAACGATTCCGAAGACGACACCGCCGCCCCGCTCCAGCAGAGAATCAACCGGCAGCATGGTCTCCATATTCTTGAATATGCCGAGAGAATCGGTCTCGGTCACCGGCAGTATAAACTGGTCACCATTGATTGAGATAACGACATACAGCGAGCGGTACAAGTCCGATTTCATCCGGCTCAATACTGAATGGATACGACACTGGTTCAGGCTGGAGGAATCCGACCTGCACACTTTCGCCAACATCGACAGTTACATCATCGGTGGCGGCGGCCAGATATTCCTGGCCGTTGATGACAGTAGCGGCGAGGTTCTCGGCTGCTGCGCCCTGATCAACCATCCGGAAAAGGCATCATACGAATTAGCCAAGATGGCCGTTTCGCCTCAGTCGCAAGGGCGTCATATCGGCTACAGGCTCGGGACCGCCCTGATAGACTACGCGCGACAGATTGGTGTCCGGAGGATCTTCCTTGAAGGCAACACACGCCTGGAAGCGTCCATCCATCTGTACCGGAAGTTGGGCTTTGAGGAGATCCCCCTGGAAGGAAACAGCTACGAGCGATGTGACATCCTCATGGAACTCCTTCTTTAGCGACTGAAGTTTGGAGAGCTGACACATCAGGCAAAAAACATTTGGATTATTGGTTTTTTTTTCTCATCTTCGCAAAAGAGATGAAAACATCCTTCGCATACGCCGCTTGTCGCTGTTGTACCAATCCCGCCGGTTGGTACCGATATGCGCGTGTATAGGATAGTCTGAAACCATATCCCACAGCATAGGTCTGCCATCCGGTATTCTTACCTGATGGCAGTTTTTTTTCACGCACATTCACCAATATTTTAATATTATGATTTACAACAACTTAACAGATCTTATCGGCAAGACTCCCCTGCTGAGAGTCGATGGCTTTGAAGGGCAGGAAGCCCAAATCCTTGTGAAACTGGAATATTTCAATCCGGGAGGAAGCGTGAAGGACAGGATTGCCCTGGCCATGATAGAAGACGCCGAGAAAAAAGGGATTCTCACGCCCGGAGCGACCATCATCGAGCCCACAAGCGGGAATACCGGCGTGGGACTGGCATGGGTCGGCACATCAAAGGGATACAAGGTCATCCTGACCATGCCCGAGACCATGAGCCAAGAGC
>JAFVED010000073.1 GCA_017478125.1 Bacteroidales bacterium
GCCGCTGGAGAGAAACTCAGGTTCGGGGCTTGTTTCCAGGCATATAGGGAAGGAGGGTCCCGGATTGAGCCTGACCTTGAGGCAGAGCTGGCATCCAGGCTTGAGTATCTCGCCACAGTGGACGGCAACCTCGTCCTCGATACCCCTGACGATGTGATAGACAGGGAGTTCCGATTCGCCAAAATCAGGGCTTCCGAAAGCATATTCAAGACCGCGGGAGGCTACATGCACGGCCCGGGCGGAGAGTCCTACTACGCCGCCATTTGGGCGAATGACCAGGCGGAATATGTCAACCCCTTCTTTCCCTTCCTGGGCTACTGGAAAGGCGACAATTCGGCTCTCAACTCTTACATGCATTTCGCAAGGTTCATGAACCCGGAATACAAGCCTATCCCGAGCTCGATCATCGCCGAGGGCATCGACATCTGGGACGGTGCGGGAGACCGGGGCGACGCCGCCATGATAGCCCACGGAGCCTCCCGCTACGCTCTTGAGAAGGGAGACCGCGCCGAAGCAGAGACACTCTGGCCCCTGATCGAGTGGTGCCTTGAGTATTGCCACAGGAAACTGAGCCCCGACGGGGTGGTCCTTTCCGACTCCGACGAGCTGGAGGGAAGGTTCCCGTCCGGGGACGCCAACCTCTGCACCTCGACTCTCTATTATGACGGGCTACGCTCGGCAGCCTTCCTCGCCAAGGAACTTGGGCTCAAGAGCTCTGTGTCAAAACTTTACAATGACCGGGCAGACCGGCTCGCGAAGGCCATCGAGGCGTATTTCGGGGCCGATGTCCAGGGCTTCCACACCTACCGCTACTACGACGGCAACGACGTGCTCCGCTCCTGGATCTGCATGCCCTTGATCGTCGGCCTCCTCGACAGGGCCGAGGGCACGATCGCGGCCCTGACCTCGGACAAACTGATGACCAAGGACGGCCTTCTCACCCAGCAGGGCAGCGAGACCTTCTGGGACCGCTCCACACTGTATTCCCTGAGGGGGATGTATATCGCCGGAGACACCAGGACAGCCGGGGACTTCCTCCACTATTATTCAACCCGCAGGCTACTCGGAGATCATGTCCCCTACCCCATCGAGGCATGGCCAGAGGGTTCCCAGAGACACCTGTCAGCGGAGAGCGGACTATACTGCAGGGTCATCACCGAGGGAATGTTCGGGATTCGCCCGACCGGGTTCAGGTCATTCAAGGTCACACCTCGCCTTGCGGAAGGCTGGAACCAGATGGCTCTGAGGCACATCCGGGCCTTCGGCGGCGACTTCGACCTGGAAGTCAGCAGAGTTGGAGGCGCGACGGCTGACAGCACGACCAAGAATCTCGCCGAACGCCTTGAGCTACGCCTTACCAACCACCGCACCGGCACCTCCAAGACCTACAAACTCCTCCCCGGCGCCACCGCGGAGATCAAACTGTAAGATTATTATTTGCGGAGAAAGTTTTTTTGGTTATATTTGCAATCCACACCGGTGCTTTGGCCGAGCGGTTAGGCACAGGTCTGCAAAACCTGGGACAGCGGTTCGATTCCGCTAGGCACCTCGAAAAATGCCCTTACAGATAGCTGTAGGGGCATTTTGTTTTCCAATATGTGTGTAACGACCGTGTTGTGGAGCCGCGATAATACATCATTCAATCCCAAATCCTCTTTTGCCTCGACGCAGAAGACGGCGTAAAGGGGAACGGACTTGATCTCATTGACAAATCCGAAATCCTTCCCTGAAATCCTGAAGGCAGAAGGGAAGGTAGTATTATCTACTCCACATAGAGAAGCAGGCCCTTCAGATACTCGCCTTCGGGATGGTAGATGTTGACCGAGTGGTCCGCGGGCTGGTTCAGGCGGTCGAGTATCCTCACAGAGCGTCCTGTCTGGGCGGCAGCGGAAAAGACCGCAAGAGCGAATGACTCTTTATCAACCACTTGCGAGCAGCTGAACGTGAACAGGAGCCCTCCGGGAGCGACCTTGGAAATCGCGGCGGCGTTAAGTCTCTGATAGGCTCGCAGAGCGTTGGACAGGGCTCCCCTGTGCTTGGCGAAAGCCGGCGGATCGACAATCATAAGGTCATATTTATCCTCCGGAACCTCACGGAGGAAATCAATCGCGTCAGCGCATATATCCTCATGAAGACCAGCCTCGTAGCCATTCAAAGCCATGTTCCGTCCCACCATGTCGACAGCTTTCCTAGAGCTGTCCACGGAGTCCACATGGACCGCGCCTCCACGTAGGGCATACACCGAGAAACCGCCCGTGTAACAGAAAAGGTTCAGGACATTCCGCCCGGTGGAATATTTCCCGACCAAGGCCCTGTTCTCTCTCTGGTCCAGGAAGAAACCGGTCTTCTGACCTTCCGTCCAGTTCACGAGAAACTTGTTGCCGTTCTCCAGGACCTCCTGCTCGTCATCGGAGAAGCCCTCCGACTTGAATATGTACCCGTCGACAAGATCAAGACCGGCCTTGAAAGGAGCCGTGCCGGAACTCTTGTCGTAAACGGCTTTCAGGTCACTCCCGAAAACAGTTTTCAAAGCCTCACAGATCGCGTTCTTCGCCCTGAACATACCCACAGAGTGCGCTTGCGTGACACACACGCCGTCGTACCAGTCGATGATCAGGCCAGGCAGGCCGTCACCCTCTCCGTGGACAAGACGGAAACAATTGGTCTGAGGGCAGCCTGCCAGCCCTGAGGCATCCCGGACCGCGAGGGCGCGGCGTATCATATTGACCCAAAAATCCGGCCCGAGTACATCCTCTCCGGAGAAGCTCAGGATCCGGACGGCGATCGAACCGACCTGATAATGGCCGTATGCGAGGAACTCCCCCTCATGGGAGAAAACGCCGACAATATCACCTTCCGAAGGATGGCCAGCGATCTGGGCTATCGCCCCTGAGAAGACCCACGGATGGAATCGGCGCAGGGATTCATCCCTACCTTTCTTGAGTATGATCTTTGTCATTCTTCTGCTCGTTCTTAGGCGGGTTGGGAAGCATCTGCTCAGGGGTAAGAGGATTCTTCTTTGAGTTCCTCAACCTGAGATACATCTCCCTGCAGACCCACGCGTCGGTGGCGGCGTATGCCTGCTGGGCGTCAGACAGAGTCTCAGCCTCCCAGTTGGAAAGCTGCTGGGTCTTGGATATCCTGATGCCGAGTATGATGGCGGCCATTTTCTTCACAGCCTTGTCTTTTATGCCATACTCCCAGACAATCTTCTGGAGATCGACAAAACCCCGTGGCGTGAAATCATGATGTCTCTCAAGCCCGCGTACATCGTCTTTGACAGCGGCTCCGACTTTGATGATGCTCTCATTGGAAAGAATTGACCTCAAAGGCTTTGGAATACCTTCCATCAGTTTGATCCTGAACAGGAAAGCTTTCTCGGCCCCCGAGAGCTGAAGCAGAGAGACCCCGTAATGGGGTTGATCCGGAGAAAAAGTGGGACGGGACTCCGTGTCGAAACCCAATATTTTCTGCCGCTTAAGGTAGCGGACAGCGCTAATGAACTCAAGTCCTACACCGTCGATGACCTTGATCTTGCCAGGGAAGCTAACCAGCTCCAACTTATCTATTTCTTCCGGGGTTATGCTTATTTTGTACATGCGAGACATATGTGTTCGGCGCGAACACGCCTACAGTGTCCGCGAAAGACTCGGGGACCTTAATATCATCAAACAACACGGGACGGTGGGAGTCATCCACACCTGTGACCATCATTAGCCTGGCGACAGGATAGGCTATATTGTGGGTAAACAAATTCCTCTCCCTCAGAAGTTTATAGCACGCTTCAGATAATGGGGAAGACGAGTCCGCGGAATAAACCACAGGCACATCGCAACCGATCTTCCCGTAAAAGTCCACCACATCCTCGCCTCCCTCGGAAGCGAGAGCGGGAGAGCATATCACCAGCACTTTGCAGTTGACGACCGAGTCCAGGGCAGCCAAAGCGCTACGTACAGCTATCTCTCTCAGAGTCAGCGAATCGCTCCCGGAAACGGAGAGAGAATCATACGAGGGAACCGTGAAATCGAGGATGGACACAATGGTCTCGCCAGAGAAATCAGGCAACCCGTCTTTGACAGGACGGGCGTCCACATTGTCGAACTCATCGTCACTGAGCATCTTCTCGCTCAACGCGAGACACTGGAAAGGCTCCCCTACCAGGACAATGGTCCCGGAAGCTTTCCCGGCCAGGGCGGCCCTGCGCTGAAGAGAAGGCAGGGAGTCCGAGACAAGACGGTCGACAAGGGCTATCGAGTCATATCCTGTCTCAACGCGCCTGACGCACGAGAAGAGCGACGCAAGCGCGGCAAAGAAAAGCAACGGATACTTTAGTCTCAAGGCGATAATGGATTGGATATCCGCGAATTTAATAAAATCAAACCAACAATGAAAGAATCTTGGGAACCAGCAACGAGCGGATGTGCTCCTCCTCCATGAAATGTGAGCCTTCATACATGGTCCAGGAGCCTTCTCCGAAGTATTTCCTCCATGTACGGACAAGAACCACGCCGCTCCGCCGGAAATGATCGCGTGTCCCGAAAAAAGCGTGGAAATAGTCTCCGCTTCCAAGGGCCGGGGTGTTTTTCAGGGCGTCCCTCCTGACCGCCGGCCATTTCAGCAGGGTCTTCCTCGCGAAATGCAACGGCTGCCGGTCACCCGCTTTGGGGTGGTAATACCAGTCGAAAAACCTGGTGACTCCAGGGATCAAAGCCAGGGCGGCCAGGATCCGGAAGAACAAGGGGGCATTCAGGGACGGGGACACGAACAGATGGGGATATCCTCTCAACGCCAAAGCGTGGATAGCGCCCATGCTCTCACCAATCACCAGATCCGGGCGGACCTCCGACGCCCATTCCGCCAATTGGGCGGAAGCCACCTCAGGGTCAAAATCATAAGTCTTTATGAATATGGAGTATTCCGGTCCGAGAATATCCTTCAGGATCGAGGGGATACGGCTGTCGCCTCCACCGCCCATGCCGTGGACATAAAGGATGGTCTTGGGGTGATTCATTTCGGACATACAGATTCTTCGCTTCGCTCAGAATGACAGTGGACGCATTCAAGGAGGGCAAACACCAGGTTGATGAGGATGTAACCCGAGAATACGACAAGAACGGCGAAAGACCAGTGGAGAGACGACACGACGGTGAGGACCAGCGAGAAGACCAGCCAACCGGTAAACACCAGCCTTTTCCTCGAATCTCTGGACGCGTCCTTCTCTCCCGTCCCGAATTTGAAAGAGAACATCGGCACCTCGCTGACCAGCAACAGGCTCAGGACGAGGGAAAGAGTCGGGAGTAACACCGGGCCGGCGCACCATGAAGCCAGAAGGCTGTCAGGGACTTTATATGCGAAACAGGCCAGGGAGCCGCAGACCATGGCGGCGGCCGGAGTCGGCAGACCGAGGAAACTCGAGTGTTGCCTCTCATCCAGGTTAAACTTGGCGAGCCTCAAAGCTGAGAAAGCCGCCAGGATGATCGGGAAATACTTGAGGACCAATATTTCCGAGCCTCCGGTCACATAAAGCATGACCGAAGGGAGAACCCCGAAGCTGACCATGTCGGCCAAGGAATCCAGTTCCTTCCCTATCCCGGAAGAGGCCTTCAGCATCCTCGCGGCGAAGCCGTCGAAGAAATCGCATACCGCGCCCAGAATCATCAGGACGAATCCAAGGTCCGGACGGCCGCCCAAAGTCAGAATCACCCCCACGACCCCGCAGAGGAGGTTCATGGAGGTGATAGTGTCCGGAATGTGCTTCCTGATGGTCATTTACTTGATGCCGAGTTTCTTCTTGATGTCCTTTGAGAGTGCGTCCTTGTGGACCATGATGTCCATGGACTTGCCGGCGACGAAGTTCTCGGAGACATAATAGATGCCCTTGTATTTGCCGCTCTCGCCCCAGGAGTTCTTCACCATGTAGTAAAGGGTACCCTCCTGGTCCTTGGCGATACCGAAGATGTGCATTCCGTGGTCATCGGTTGTGGTCTGCTCGTCGAACCCTTTCTGGCGATACTCCTGAGTGGGAACGATCTCCTTGGGTATCTCCACAGTGGGTTTCGGGCCGGCGGCGGGACCGTTGCCGGTGAGGCGCTGCTGGTCAGTCTGGGGGATAGCCGCGGCGGCATCGATCAGACGGGCGACACCGTTCCTGCCGAAACCGATCTCACTGACATCGGAGCCCCAGGCGGCGGTGTAACCCTTCTCGACGGCCTCCTTGAGGATCTGCATGAACTCGTCGATGGGCACGTTGTACGCGGAATCCCAGCGCCAGTTGTCGCAAACCTCGATCGCGAACTTGGTGTAGAACGGATGGTGGGTGAAGGAGGTGATGGTCACATAGTCATCGGGGACGATGCCGAGCTCATCCCTGTAGGTCTCGGGAGTGTAGGTCTTGCCGCCAACCTCGAAAGAGGCCGGGGGAACACCGAGGAAGTTGTCGACGATGGCGTCGAAACCGCCCTTCCAGTTCTCGGAGAGAGAACCCCTGTTGGGTTTCTTCGCGATGGCCTCGACATAGGCCTTGGTAACAGCGTCAAGCTCACCGTGGACAGGGAGCTTCTGCTTGCCAGGCATCGCCTCCTGGGGGACAATACCGTAGTCCCTGATGACATCGAGGAC
>JAFVED010000074.1 GCA_017478125.1 Bacteroidales bacterium
TGCCACGGTGTCCGTCCCGGCCTTGGAAGCGCTCCGGACCACACGACGATCCCGCCGGGGGTTCTGGCCGAAAACCGTCAACCCGGTGAGGAGCGCGACAAAGAATGCCAATAATATAGTATATGTATGCTTTCTGGAATGCAATTTTATTCTTAAATTCGCGATAACAAATATACGACTATTTTGAATATCATCCGCAATTTTCTTGCCGCTGTATCGACGGTCACGCTATTTCTGGGAAGCGGATATGCTTTCTGCCAGACACCCTCTCCGCGAATCAAGCTCACGACCGTGGTCATCGATCCCGGCCACGGCGGCAAGGACGCCGGATGCGTCAGTCCGAGCGGCAGGACCATGGAGAAGACTGTCGTGCTCGACATAGCCACCCTTCTCGCCGAGAAGATCCGTTCAGGCTGTCCGGATGTCAACGTGGTCATGACCCGGACTGAAGACAAGTTCGTCGAGCTGCAGGGGAGGGCTGACATAGCCAACAAGGCGAAAGCCAACCTGTTCATATCCATCCACGTGAACTCAGTGGACGGCAAGAAGACCGGGCCCAACGGATATTCAGTCCACATCCTCGGACAGTACACCAGCAAGAAGAAGGACTTGTATGCCGGCAATATGGATGTCGTCCGGAGGGAGAACTCCGTGATCATGCTCGAGGACGACTACACCACCAAGTATGAGGGTTTCGACCCCTCGGATCCCGAATCATATATCTTCATGAACCTGATGCGTAACTCTTTCCTCGAACAAAGCCTCAAGTTCGCCCGCCTGGTGGACGAGGAGATGAAGGGAGGAGCTTTCAAATCCAGCCGGGGGATCTCCCAGGACCCTTTTTATGTCCTGTGGAGAACCGCTATGCCGTCCGTCCTGGTCGAGTGCGGGTTCATGTCTAATCCTGATGACAGGGAGGCTCTCAGATCCTCCTCCGGAAAGGAGAGGATCGCCTCTGACCTGTATAAGGCGTTCTTGAAGTACAAGAAAGATTACGACGGAGGCTCATCCGAGGTCCCCGCCGCTCCGGCCGCCTCAGCGGCTGTACCGGACGTCCGGACGGAAGACAAGCCTGCGGTCCAGGAGAATTCCGGTGTCGTTTACGGCATCCAGGTCATCGCCTCATCCAAGGTCATGTCGCCCACGGACCGGTTCTTCAAAGGCTACGAGCCAGGACGATACCGTGTGGGCAATCTCTACAGATATGTGATCTGCCGCTCCGGAGATTTGTCCGAGGTCAGGAAATCTTTTTCAACAGTTAGAAGTTCATATCCCGACTGCTACATTGTGAAGATTGACAATGGGGAGATCTCAAGAGTAAAGTAGCTGCCATACAGAAGTAGTTAATATACTGCTATTTAGCTTTTTTCTCTTTTTCAGAAGTCGCTGAACGACAATTAATTAGAGCCGATTTAGCATAAAATCGGTTTCATCTATATAAGGAAAATAAAAAACAAAAACAACAATAAAAAAGTTTTTTTATAAAGTTATTTTCCTCCAATTTTGCACATGAAAAACGAGAGGGGTTTCCTCCTTGTCAGAACCATTTTTTCAGATAATTGATGACTGAACTGGAAAGACATATTTCAGTGTGGAATGAATGTCTGCGGATCTTCGAGCAAAACGTGGATCCCAAGCAGTTCAATGTATGGTTCAAGACAATTGTTCCAGTCTCTTTGGAGGGCTCGACACTGACGGTCGAGGTCCCCACGGACTTCTTCAGGAGTTATCTTGAGGATGCCTATCTCCCCATCATCAAGCTGGCGTTGCGCAGGGTCATCGGCCCGGACGCGAGACTTATGTACAGGATTCATCCTGTCAGGAAGGAGGCTCCCATGGTCTTCAGCGCTGCCCACGGCAATGTTCCCGAGAACAAATCCGTGATGCTCAGCACCTTCCAGGCTTCGAGCAATCCGGGACCCTTTGTTTTCCCCGGACTGCAGAAGGTCAAGATCAACCCGCGCCTCAATCCGGCCTACTGTTTCGAGAATATGGTGAAAGGGGAGTGCAACAAGATGGGCATCAACGCCGGTGTCAACATTTCCGGCAATCCGGGCAAGACCCCGTTCAATCCTCTGTTCATTTTCGGAGGCCCCGGGCTCGGAAAGACGCATCTCGCCCAGGCGGTCGGCATAGCGATCCACGACTCATTCCCTGACCTCATAGTCCTGTATGTGACGGGAAACGAGTTCAAGACACAGTACATGAACGCCGTTCACCAGAATAAGCTGGCGGATTTCATGGCCTATTACATGCGGATCGACGTGCTGATCGTGGACGACATACATGAGCTGGTGGGACCCGCTTCCCAGAACGCCTTCTTCAACATCTTCAACCATCTCCACCAGTCGGGCAAGCAGCTGGTATTCACTTCCGACCGGGCACCTGTGGACTTGATGAACTTTGAGGAGAGGCTGCTTTCCCGTTTCAAGTGGGGATTGTCCGTGGAGCTGGAGCGTCCTGACATGTCTACCATGCTCGCCATGCTCAAGGCCAGATGCGCCCGCGAGGGTGTGTCTGTGGACGAGAGTGTCCTTGAGCTCCTGGCCACCAAGATCAGGTCCAATTTCCGCGAGCTTGAGGGAGCCCTGATCTCACTCATAGCCAGCGCCACTTTATGCCACGATGAGATAACCCTGGAGCTGGCGGAGAGAGTCACTGGCAATATCGTCAGCGAGGAGCGCGAGGAGGTAACGATGGACAAGGTCCAGGATGTGGTCTGTGAGTATTTCAACATCACCCGCGAGACTTTGTTGTCCAAATCCAGGAAAAGGAATATTGTCCAGGCCCGCCAGATAGCGATGTACCTGAGCCGCAATCTTATAGGAGGCTGCTCATTGTCGACGATCGGTATGGAGCTTGGTGGTAAAGACCATGCTACAGTGCTGCACGCGTGCAATACGGTGTCGGACCTGATGTCTACAGACAAGCTGTTCAGGCAGTATGTCTCTGACATCGAGAAAATGCTTGTGCCTGTAGCCAGATAATTAACACTGGCGTCAAAATGAATTCATCCAGAGTACTTGAGATCTTCAAGGAGATTACCCGTATCCCGAGGGAGTCGGGGCACGAGGAGCTCATAAGGGCATACCTTATCAGTTTCGCTAAAGAAAGGAATCTTGAATACAAGACCGACGATGTCGGTAATGTGGTTATTGTCAAGGCGGCTTCTCCCGGCAAGGAGAATGTGCCCTCTCTCGTCCTTCAGGGCCATCAGGACATGGTTTGCGAGAAGAGGAACGGTGTAGAGCATGACTTCAGCAAAGATCCCATCAATTATGTGATAGAAGACGGTTGGATGATCGCCAAAGACACCACCCTCGGTGCCGACGACGGAATCGGCGTAGCCGCTATGCTCGCCCTCCTGGAGAGCGACCTTCCGATGGGGAGGCTCGAATGTGTGTTCACCGTATCGGAGGAGACAGGAATGGATGGGGCTTTTGGTATGGAACCAGGTTTCTTTACCGGAAGAACCCTTATCAATCTCGATTCCGAGGACGAGGGGCAAATGTTCATAGGATGCGCCGGAGGACTCGAGACCTCGGCTGTTTTCGGCTATTCCCGCGAGGACACAATCCCAGGATACTCTCCTGTCAAGGTTGAGATAACCGATGCCCTTGGAGGCCACAGCGGAGACGACATCGACAAGGGAAGGGCGAACACCATCCAGATCATGGCCCGTTTCCTTTTCAGCGAGATTCCTGAGGGGACGCGTCTCATAATGATCAAAGGCGGCAACAAACACAACGCCATCGCGAGGGAGTGTGAGGCCATCATCTCGGTCAAGGACACGGAGGCCCTCATCGAGCGGTTCAACTCGTTCGCGGCGGATGTGAAGAAAGAATATGCCAAGACCGATCCCGACATCAGGCTGAAAGCCTACAGTTACCGGTGTACAGAGAAACCTGTGGATCAGGATGTCACCGAAAGGCTTATCAAAGCCCTCTTCGCCTGTCCTCACGGAGTGGTGTCGATGAGCCACGAGATTGAGGGACTTGTGGAGACTTCGACAAACCTGGCCGCTGTCCGCATGCGGCATCCAGGAAGGATCGAGGTGCTGACAAGCCAGAGAAGCGCGGTCGCCTCACTCAGAAGGATGATCGCAGCGAAGGTGGAGGCCTGTTTCCTGCTCGCTGGCGCCTCTGTCGGTCACACCGCGGAGTATCCTGGCTGGGCTCCGGACATCGAGTCTCCGATCCTGAGGCTGTGCGTCGAGTCATACAAGAAGCTGTTCGGATATGCCCCGGAGGTGAAAGCCATACACGCCGGTCTGGAGTGCGGCCTGTTCGGCGAGAAATTCGGCGACATCGACATGATCTCGTTCGGACCGACCCTCAGAGGTGTCCATGCCCCGGGAGAGAGACTTGAGCTCGCGTCCCTCGACAAATTTGTCGGGCATCTCACGGACGTGGTAACATCATTCAGATAGAGATATGGTCAAGATAGCCCCCTCGATCCTCGCTGCCGACTTCCTCAGTCTCGAGAGGGATGTGAGAGTAGTCAACGACCATGCCGACCTGCTCCATTTCGATGTGATGGACGGGAGCCTGGTGCCTAACCTTTCTTTTGGCTTCCCGGTTCTCGACGCCGTGGCCAAAGTGGCCGCCATCCCTCTTGATGTCCACCTCATGATAATCAACCCGGACAAGTACATAGAACGTTTCGCCAAAGCCGGAGCGTCGCTCATCAGTTTCCACCTGGAGGCCGCGGACGAGGCCGGAAAAGACGCTGAGGAGTATATCTCGATAGCCAGGGCCTGTGGCGTGAAGGCTGGCCTAGCCATCAATCCGGATGTCCCCGTGGAGAGGCTGTTCCCCTATATTCCTGAAGTTGATTTCTTCCTGATAATGTCCGTGTTCGCCGGATTCGGAGGCCAGAAGTTCATACCCGGGTCCATCGGCAGGATCGCGGCGCTCAAGGCGGAAATGGAGAGGATAGGAATTGTCAAGGACATCGAGGTGGACGGGGGAGTCTCCGCGGCCAACTCGCGCGCCTTGATTGATGCTGGCGCGACTATGCTGGTAGCCGGAAGTTCCGTCTTCAAGGCCGATGATCCGGTCGAGGCAATAGCTCAAATGAGACTTTAGATAATATAGCTTATCTCTTTGAAGGCGAACTTTTTGAGTTCTCCTTTTCTGTCTTCCACGCATAGCTTTCCCCCAGGAGACACTCCGAGGATTTTCCCCTCGAAACGCTCTCCGTCCGGACTTGTGGCATATTCATGGAAAACGCCCCTGCGATAAAGCAGCGACTCGTACTCCCGGTCAGCGGAATCAATATCCTGCCCCGAAAAGAGCCTTCCATACGAGTCTGCCAAAATCCTGGCGAGTGAGTCAAGCTCCACCTTCAGGTCGTACTGTCTCCCCGTAAGCATAGTCATTGATGTCGGGTTCACCAGTGACGCCGGGAAGTCCGTCTGGTTCACATTCAGCCCTATCCCAACGACACTCGAGGTGATCAGTCCCGAGTCCAGTGAATTCTCGATCAACATGCCGCATATTTTCTTGCCCCGGACATAAATGTCGTTAGGCCATTTGATCGAGCAAGCTATACCATTGGCATTGAGATACTTGACAATGGCCAAGGTCGAGGCCTTCGTGATGCGGAACCCCTCGCTGGCCTCCAAAGGCGGGAAACCGGTCCCGCCGAATCTCAAAACCATGGAGAAGGTCAGGTTCTCTCCTCCTCTCGCGAGCCACTTGTTTCCCCTCTGTCCGCGGCCGGCTGTCTGGAGCAAAGCCGCCGCGACTGACAGATTGTCATAGTCCGGAAAGTGCCTCTTGACCTCATCCTGTGTGGAATCTGTCTCTTCCATCCACCTTATGTCCACCTTATCTGTCATTGGCAAGGAAATTGTCGTTTTTTACTATATTTGTATAACTGACGCGAAATTAACAAAGTTTATCAATAATATGATCACACACGACCTTAGAGTCATGGCCGACGCCATGCTTGACAAGAAGGCCCAGAATGTAACCGGTATCGACCTGAGGGCTATCGGCACCGCGATCACTGACCATTTCATGATCTGCGACGCGGCCTCCACCACTAATGTCAACGCCATAGCCGACAACGTGATAGAAAAGATGCGCGAGCTGGGGAGAAGACCTCTCCGCACCCAGGGAATGGAGAACAACTTTTGGATCATTCTCGACTATGGCGACATAGTGGCGCACATTTTCCTTACCGAATACAGGCAATTCTACAGACTTGAGGAACTTTGGGCCGACGCTCCTCAGAAAGAGTACAAAGACAGGCCTAAGACCAAAAAGAAGACTACAGATGCCGAATAATCAAAACGAGCCTCGCCGCCGTGTATTCAAGCTGAGGTTCAATTTCTCATGGTTCTACATTATTCTCATCCTCGGGATCGGATGGCTTTTGATGAACAACAGCGGAGCCAATCCGCAGAAGATCGAATGGGCGGAGGTGAAGGAGATGTTCTCAGGCGGGGACATCAAGGAGATCACATACGTCCGTAACAACTTCAAGGGAAACATAACTGTCAAACCGGACAGGCTCTCCAAATACGCTGACAAATTTGGCGGGAAAGTACCTTCTAGCTCGCCTCATTTCATATTCCTTGTCTCCGACAAGTTCGACGCGGAGAAAGAATTCGGTGAGCTCAACTCAGTCCTGCCCGCTTCTGATCAGGTGAAGATAGTCATTGAGAACGAGAGCCATGCTTGGGCTGATATCCTTGAATGGCTCATTTTCCCGATACTGTTGATCCTGATGTGGGTCTGGATGTTCCGTGGCATGGGCAGGAACATGGGTGCCGGGCCAGGAGGCGCTGGCGGCGGAATATTCAATGTCGGGAAATCCACCGGCAAACTCGCTGACAAAGAGAAGGTGAACGTCAGCTTCAAGGACGTGGCCGGACTTTATGGAGCCAAGGAAGAAGTGTTGGAAATAGTTGATTTCCTGAAGAATCCTCAGAAATACACAGCCCTTGGAGGCAAGATCCCGAAGGGAGCCCTGCTGGTAGGTCCTCCCGGAACAGGAAAGACCCTCCTGGCCAAGGCAGTGGCCGGAGAGGCGGATGTCCCGTTCTTCTCGATCTCGGGTTCCGATTTTGTCGAGATGTTCGTCGGAGTCGGCGCCTCGAGGGTCAGGGATCTCTTCCGCCAGGCCAAGGAGAAGGCCCCATGCATCGTGTTCATAGACGAGATCGATGCTGTAGGGCGCGCCAGAGGCAAGAATGTGGGTTTCTCATCAAATGACGAGAGGGAAAACACCCTGAACCAGCTCCTCACTGAGATGGACGGTTTCGACACCAATTCGGGAGTCATCATCCTCGCCGCCACCAACAGGGCTGACATTCTTGACAAAGCCCTGATGCGCGCGGGCCGCTTTGACCGCCAGATCCATGTCGAGCTTCCCGAGCTCAAGGAGAGGGAAGAGATTTTCCAGGTCCACATGAGGGGGCTCAAGATTTCCAATGATTTCGATGTCAACTTCATGGCGCGGCACACTCCCGGATTCTCCGGGGCGGACATCGCCAACGTGTGCAACGAGGCCGCTCTCACAGCCGCGCGGAAAAACAAGACTGAGATAGAGAAGCAGGATTTCCTTGACGCCGTCGACAGGATCATCGGCGGACTTGAGCGCAAGAGTTCCATTCTCACACCCGCGGAGAAAAGGACCACGGCATACCACGAGGCCGGGCACGCCACTGTCGGATGGTTGCTCCCGTATTCCGATCCCGTCTTCAAGGTGAGCCTCATTCCGAGAGGCGACGCCCTTGGACTGACCTGGTACTTGCCAGACGAGAGGAAGATTTTGTCCAAGTCATACCTCATGGATCAGATGTGTGCCCTGATGGGCGGCCGTGTCGCCGAGGAGATCATCAACGGGGAGCCGGCCACCGGAGCCCTGAACGATCTCGAGAGGCTGACAAGAATAGCCTACAACATGATACAGTTCTATGGCATGGGTGAAAAGACAGGGGAGTTGTCATTTTATGATTCCACTGGAGCGCGCGGCTATGATCTGACAAAGCCTTACAGCGAGAAGACCGCCGAGGTCATGGATCAGGAGGTCAGGGATCTCGTGGATGAGGTCCATGAGCGGACAAAGAAGATCCTCACGGATAACAAAGACGGCTTTGTCCGGATGGCGAAGCACCTGCTTGAGAAAGAGGTCATCTTCGCCGAGGACATAGAGAAGATTCTCGGCCCGAAGGTAAAAGCGGCCGAGCCGGCGGATGAGCCGGCGGAATCCACTGAAACTGGAGTGGATCATGAATAATGTGACTGTCAGGACAATATCAGGGGTCGCCTTCATTATCGTGATGGTGGCCTGCCTGATGTTCAACAAGTTCCTCTTCGCAGGGATGATGATCTTGATCATGTCCGTGATGCTTGTTGAGTTCTACGGGATCACGATGGGGCACAGCTACACCTTCTCCAAAGTGCTGGCGATCCTGGCTGGGATATTCCTGTTCGGGGTCCTTTTCGCCGAGGCGACTTATCACATCCCCATCAGGTTCATCGCCCTCGCGATTGTCCCTGTGTTCATCGTCATGATCAACTCCCTCTATGTGAAAGACAAGGAGGAGTATGGGAAATTCTCAAACATCTATACGGGGCTCCTCTATATCGCTGTTCCGATAGCCCTTAGCAACCTGATCGCTTTCGACAAGGCCGGTAATTTCAGCGGGAACCTCCTTCTGTGCTTCTTCATCATCATCTGGTGCTCGGATGTGGGCGCTTTCGCTTTCGGAATATCCCTGGGCAAACGGTTTCCAAAGAAGCTTTTCCCGACCGTTTCGCCCAAGAAGACGTGGGTCGGCTTCATCGGTGGAGTGATTCTCTCTGTCGTCGCGGCCTTTGTCCTCTACGAGGTCGGACTCCTGCGGTTTCCCCTGATCCATTCACTCATCCTGGCCCTGATAATGTCGGTGGCCGGAGTCTACGGCGACCTCTATGAGTCGCAATGGAAACGCGTATTCGGGGTCAAGGATTCCGGGAATATCATTCCGGGACACGGAGGGTTGCTTGACCGTTTTGACAGCACATTGATGGCAATGCCTTTCGGTGCCATCTACCTGGCTATCTTCGATTTACTGTAAAACAACAAACCTATGGCCATCAAAATCGACAAAGACTCAAAAGGCACCATCGCCACCTACTGGGCTGTAACCCTGGTCCTGGCCGTCGCCGCCGCTTTTCTGATCAAATCCCTGTGGATTCTCGTTCCGTTCCTGTTCCTCCTGGCCCTTTTCGCCTTTTTGGTGTTCTGGTTCCACAGGGTGCCGGACAGGAAGATCCCGGAAGGAGACGAGTCCCTGGTAACATCGGTGGCCGACGGCAAGATTGTCATCGTCGAGCGTGTCTATGAGGGGGAATACTTCAAGGACGACCGCATACAAGTCTCCATCTATATGGATTTCTTCGATGTCCACGCCAACTTCTGGCCGGTGACCGGGAAAATATCTTATTACAAGTATCATCCCGGAAGGTACCTGCTCGCTTTCCTGCCGAAATCCTCCGAAAAAAACGAGCATTCGTCGACAGCGGTCCGTAACTCGCGCGGGGAAGTCTTCTTCAAGCAGATTGCCGGCACCTTCGCCAGAAGGATCGTATGCTACTCAAAGGAGGGTATGGAAGTGGAGAGAGGAAGACAATGCGGGATCATCAAATTCGGCTCAAGGATTGACATTTTCCTCCCTTTAGACGCGAAGGTCCTTATCAAAGAGGGAGATGTCACGGTGGCTGGTGTCACCCAGATCGCGAGACTGGGTTAGGCTTTGTCTGATTCAATCAACTCAAGGAGCCTGTCGACCGCTTCTCCTTCCGGCACATGCCTGAGAAGGGGAGTCCTGCCTTTATAAATGGAGACCTTTCCGCCTCCTTCGCCCACATAGCCCCAGTCCGCGTCCGCCATCTCGCCGGGACCGTTCACCACACAACCCATCACCGCGATGACAGTGTCCCTCAAGTGGGCTGTCTTCGCCTTGACCTCAGCGAGAGCGGCCTGGATGTTGTACATTGTCCTGCCGCATCCGGGGCAGGCGATGTATTCCGGCCTATAGAACCTGCGCCTTGAAGCCTGCATCAGCTCGTCAACCAGATATGCTCCCTTCCCGGAGTCGGCGACAGGCACGGCCGCTCCGGTCTCGTCCAAATACTCCCCGTCCAGGACAAGCTCATCAAGTTCATTGTCAAGAAGCCTTTTGCCAAAATCACAGGAGACATCCATAAGGAGGGTCTCGAACGAAGGGGAGTGGTAAGTCGCGACCGCCTTACGCCCCGCGATTGAGACGGAAACCAATGAGGACACTATCTTCCTGCCGTATCTGGCGGCGAGATACCTGGCGACAGGCAACTCGGCCAATGGAGACTCCGTCAACGAGACCCTGACCGTATCTCCCATCCCCTCGGACAGCAGTGACGATATGCCCACACAGGACTTGATCCGGCCACTGTCCCCATTACCGGCCTCCGTGACCCCAAGGTGCGTGGGGAAGACGTGGCCTTCCCCGCGCATAGCATCATAAAGTGACCGGTAAGCGTCCACCATCACCCGCGTGTTACTGGATTTAAGGGAGACCACGACATTGCGGAAATCCTCTTCCAGACATATCCCGAGCCATTCCATAGCGGCCTTTGCCATCGCCTGGGGCGTATTGCCATACAGGTTGGTGATATATTCCCCAAGGGAACCGTGGTTTATCCCGACGCGGATCGCGGTTCCATGATCCTCACATATCCTGATAAGCTCGCGGAAGAGCCTGACCGCTTCCTTATGGTCTTTGTGGAAGTTCCCAGGATTGATCCTGACTTTCTCCACAAACGGAGCGACTTCCATCGCTGTCCGCGAGGAGAAATGGATGTCCGCGACAAGCGGAGTATTTATACCCTCGGATCTCAAAGCCGACTTTATTCTCTTCACGCTGTCCACGTCAGGCAATCCGGGCACAGTGATCCGGATCATCTCGGCCCCCGCCATCGCGAGGGAGCGGCATTGGGACACAGTCGCTTCCACATCGGAAGTATGTGTGTCACACATTGTCTGGACAACAATCGGGGAGCCTCCTCCTATGAGCGCGTCACCTGCCCTGGCTGACAGAATCTCCATATTCCTCAGGATGATAAACTTGGTTGTAAGCCTCGCGCCGGATCTGACCCATGGTTTTTCCGGTACGCTTTGTTATCTTGAAATACAGACCGGCTGTCAGCATCCCGTCAAACGGATAAGCGAACCTGTAGAA
>JAFVED010000075.1 GCA_017478125.1 Bacteroidales bacterium
ATCCGCGTGATGTGGCTCGCTGAGCCACTTGCTTTCAGGAATGACAAAAGAGTAACAAAACGAGCCACAAACGAGCCACATTTTAAATCGAATCGCCCTCCTACGCATGTAGAAGGGCGATTTCCGTGGTGCTGGGAAGAATCGAACTGCCGACACATGGATTTTCAGTCCATTGCTCTACCATCTGAGCTACAGCACCATTGTTGTTTGGGACTGCAAAGATAGACAAAAAACCTTTCGATACAAATTTTTTTTGGTAAATTCGCCTTGATGTACGGACAACGATACATACAGGTGCTCCTCCCACTCCGCCTGAAGTGGGAGCCTTTATATTCATATACCGACGAAGCGGTCCACTCCCCTCTCGCCGCGGGAGACAGGGTACGGGTCGAATTCGGAGGGAAAGAATATGTCGGAGTCGTGACAGTCACAGACGCCGCTGACGGAGCCGCGAGGATCGGGCTTGGAAAGATAAAACCGATCCTGGGAGTAGCTGATGGGCTGGAAAGGATCTCCGATGAGGAGACACGATTCTGGAGGCTGATCGCAGACTATTACCTATGCGATCCCGGAGAGGTCTATAAGGCCGCCTATCCTGCCGGAAAGTTTGAGGAGTAGGAGGTAAAGGCCAGGGTCAGGGAGCGGGAGGCGGTGAGGCTCTCGAGGCTGGAGGAGAAGATCGCGAAGGCGCGGAGGGAGGACACGAGGGCGAGGTACACCGCGATGAGGGAGGAGATTCTTCGCTCCTCTCAGAATGACAGCGCCTGTGCCCGGAACGTCGGCGCGTCGATAACGCTCTCCGAATCGCAGGAGGAGGCATATTCCAGGATCAAGGAAGTGTTTGCCAGGCACAAGCCCGCCTTGCTGAAAGGTGTGACCGGCTCCGGGAAGACGGAGATCTACCTAAAACTGGCCAAAGAGACCCTCCAGAGAGGCCGGAACGTGCTTTATATGGTTCCGGAGATCGCTTTGAGCAGGCAGCTTGAGGACAGGATCAGGGATCACTTTCCGGATGAGCTCCAAATCTTCCACTCAGGCATGACGACGGCCGGAAAAGCGGAGGCTGCCGGTTTCATCAAGAGATACCCGTATATCGCGCTCGGCACAAGAAGCTCGATTTTCCTGCCGCACAGGAACGTGGGCCTGATCATAGTCGATGAGGAAAATGACCAGTCCTACAAGCAGGACAATCCCGCCCCAAGGTACAACGGTCGGGAAGCGGCCATTATGCTCGCCGGGATTTTCGACGCTGACATAGTCCTTGGTTCAGCGACCCCATCACTCGAGTCCATGTACAACTGCCAAGTCGGGCGTTTCGGACTCATCGAATTGACCAGCAGATACTTCCAGGCGGAAGACTCTGATGTCGAGGTCATTGACACCATCGCGGAGAGGAAGAAAAACGGGATGGTTGGGAGCTTCTCGAGGAAACTCATCGACAGGATCAACAGGTGCCTGGAGTCCGGAGGCCAGGTCGCAATCCTCCGCGAGCGGAGGTCGTATTCACCTATGCTTCAATGCGAGGAGTGCGGACATATCCCCAAATGCTCCAGATGCGGCACCGCCTTGAGCCTCCACGTGAGAGAAAACGGACAGGAAAGGCTCATGTGCCACTACTGCGGGAAAGCCTATGGATACAACGGCAAATGCCCTGAATGTGGAGGAGCGTTGAGACTCCTCGGAGCCGGTACCCAGAAAATTGAGGAGGAGGCGGCAAGACTGTTTCCCGGAGCCAGGATTGCGAGACTTGACAGCGACAGCGCCCGGAGCGGGAAGCGCGAGGCCGGGATCATAAAGGGGTTCGCCTCAGGAGACATAGACATCCTGGTGGGCACGAGAATAGTCGCCAAAGGATTTGATTTCGGCGGGTTGTCCCTTGTGGCCGCGCTGCGGTCCGACTCTCTTCTGGCCCAGCATGATTACCGGGCGGACGAGCGGGCTCTCCAGCTTCTGGAGCAATTCAGGGGAAGGTGTGGCCGCAGGTCACAGAAAGGCTTGTTTGTTATCCAGACATCACAGCCGGACCATCCGGTCCACAAACGCCTTACCGGCAGTCTCGATGCCGACCAGACCACGAACAAGCTACTGGAGGAAAGGCGATTATTCGGCTATCCGCCATATTCAAGGCTAGTCAATGTGATCGTCAAGGACAAGAATCTCCAACGGGTGGAACTGATGAGCCGGGAAGTCTCCGCGAAGTTGTCCGCTGTTCTTGACGGCGGAGCCGAGGTGATCGGCCCATACTCCCCCGCGGTGGACAAAGCCGCCGGGGAGAACATAAGGATAACCAGGGTAATGCTTCCGAAAGACAAATACC
This sequence comes from Bacteroidales bacterium, assembly GCA_017478125.1. GTDB lineage: Bacteria > Bacteroidota > Bacteroidia > Bacteroidales > UBA932 > Cryptobacteroides. Next base: position 2,318 of record JAFVED010000075.1, read on the forward strand.
TGAAGCCCAGGAAGGCCGCCTTGCTTGAGGCGGTGGAATCCTTTGAGAAAGAGAGGAGATACCTCGGGCACATATCCCTGGACGTGGATCCTGTTTGACAAGCGATTAAATTTTATTACATTTGTAGTTTGAATAAAAGTCCAGTCATGGGAAAAGTCATAGCAATCGCCAACCAGAAAGGCGGAGTGGGTAAGACCACAACCGCCATCAACCTGGCGGCCTCCTTGGCCGTCCTGGAGAAGAAGGTCCTGATCATTGACGCCGATCCTCAGGCCAATACCACGTCCGGCCTGAATTTCTCTCCGGACAATGACCAAAAAAGGACCATCTATGAGGTTCTGATTGGCGAGATCGATGTGCGCGACGCTTTGGTTCAGACGGAAATACCTGATCTCCAGATGATTCCCTCCCACATTAACCTCGTGGGGGCTGAGATCGAGATGATCGATGAGGATAACCGGGAGTCTTTCCTGAAACGGAGGCTGGATCCCATAAGGGACGACTACGACTACATCATTATCGACTGCTCCCCCTCCCTTGGACTGATCACCATCAACGCCCTGACAGCAGCGGATTCCGTGATGATCCCGGTCCAGCCGGAATTCTTCGCCCTGGAAGGTCTCGGCAAGCTTCTCCAGACCATACGGCTGGTCCAGCGGGAGATCAATCCATCCCTGACCATAGAGGGCTTTGTGGTAACTATGTTCGACGGAAGGACCAAAGTGCACGCCCAAGTCGTAGGCGAGCTCAGGGAGCACTTCAAAGACATGGTGTTCAAGACTATCATCCAAAGGAGCATACGCCTCAGCGAGGCTCCCTCCCATGGAAAACCGATCATTCTTTACGATGTGGTCAGCAACGGCACATCCAACTATATGAACCTCGCGAAGGAGGTTCTTGACAAGAACGAGAAGTGATGAAAGACATGACGAGCGACAAACGGGAAAGCAGGCTGGGTAAAGGGCTCAGCGCCCTGTTGGGAGATATGGAGATTAACGAGCCGGAGAGAAAGCCTGTCGGCTACATCAACAAGGAGATCGCCGGCGCAAGGCCGTCCCAGGACTATGGCGACGTGTTGCGTATTCCCGCCAATCTTGTGGACCCGAATCCGTATCAACCCCGAATGGCTTTCGACAACGACTCCCTTGAGGAGTTAGCCGAGTCGATCCGGACCTTCGGGCTTATCCAGCCTATATCCGTGAGGAAACGTCCGGACGGACGGTACCAGATCATCAGCGGAGAGCGCAGGTTCAGGGCGTGCCGACTCGCCGGTATGGACGTTATCCCGGCCTATATCCGCGCCACGGACGACCAGGGGATGCTTGAGATGGCCATCGTGGAGAACATCCAAAGGCAGGACCTGGATCCCATAGAGGTCGCCATGAGCTATCAGAGGCTGATCGACGAGTGCCATCTCACCCAAGAGAGGATGGCGCAACGGGTCGGAAAGAAAAGGGCTTCCGTCGCCAATTCCCTGCGCCTCCTCAAGCTCCCGGCCATAGTCCAGCACGACCTCAAGGCAGGCTTGCTCAGCACCGGGCACGCCAAAGTACTCCTGGGTATAGAAGACCCTCACATCCAGGAACTTCTGTGCGACCTCACTATCAAAGACGGGCTTTCTGTCCGCCAACTTGAGGATAAGGTGCGCGGACTCGGAAAAGAGAACCTCTCCCCCACTCCAAGGGTTCAGGATCTTCCGGACGACTATTACAGGGTACTTGAGCATATCGGCAAGTTTTTTGATAATAGCATTAGCCTGAAACGCTCCCCCTCCGGGAAAGGCACCATGACAATAAGGTTCAACTCGGACGAGGAAGTGAGGAGATTCCTCAATGCTCTTGAGGAATCCAATATTTAGGCGATTTAATGAGGTATCTGAAACTCAGGATAGTATTAGTTACGCTGTGCCTGACCGTTTTCGCGGTCGGCACACGCGCCCAATTCCGAGAGGAGGCTTTCAGCCAGACCTACGCCAATCCCTCAGACACCTTGGATTCCGACTCCGTGGACCAGATGTGGTCTTTCAAGGAGTTCTTTCATGGCGTGGCCCGTCATGATTCCACCCTCAAGATCGGATCCATGTTCGCAGGCTCCACTGTGTTCATAGGCGCTGAGCAGTACTACAACAGACAATACTGGAAGATTCCCATAACCTATGCCGGTCTCGGTACCACTATCGGGATGGGCATCAAATACCATAACCAGTACAAGGCCTCAAAATCGGCATACGAGCGGGCGTTCGAGACCGATCCCGAGACCTCGCTCACTGTCGACGAGGACGCAAGGAAGAAGGCGACGTACATGTTCGCCAGCGCCGGGCTTATCTATTGGGGGACACTGATGGACGGTGTCGTGAACTACAAACGCGACATCAAGGGCCAGGCCGGCAAGGCGACCTTGTACTCCCTGCTCATGCCGGGACTCGGACAGGCGTACAACGGGGAGTACTGGAAGATCCCTATCTATTGGGGAGCCATAGTGGGCTCTTACCACTACTATTCAGTGAACAACAAGAACTATAAGAGATATAAACGCATACATAACGAGGCGACGGCCGAGGACGGTTCCTACGAGGGACTCATTCCCGCGGACAGGGCGCTCTACTACAGAAACGTCTTCAGGCGTTTCCGGGATTACTCGGTAGTGGCCATAGCAGGCAGTTACCTGCTTCAGGTCATTGACGCCAACGTATTCTCATATATGCGGGATTTCGAGGTCAACGACGATCTGACCATGAGTGTAAGCCCAACATTGATCACGCCTTACAACGAGTACGCCATTGCCCCCAGATATTCAGGGAGCGGCCTGATGGGCGACAAGGCCGTAGGGCTCAAAATAGGCTTCACGTTTTAATATGAATCGCCATGAAAAGGAAATCGCTCACTCTATCTCTCCTTACTTTGGCCCTCGCCTTGGCGATCCCCTCGACAGCCGGCGGACAGACCATTAAAGGCAAGATATTCAGGAACAGGCACAAGGAGGAGAACGTGACGCTCCGCGCGAGAATCGACTCGATGGGGGCCGTGATCGGCGAGCTGAGAAAAGAGATCGCTCTCAAAGACAGTCTTGCCCGCGAGATGCTCAGCATATATGAGGAAAACGACCGCAGGAGCGCCGCTGGGCTATACCCGGAGGATTACAGTCCCGAGATAACAGACAGCCTTCTGAATATCTGGTATCTCCACCGGCAAATCGAGAACGACAAGGACGATGAGGGGTATGACATGGACTCTATACACTTCCGTTCGGATGTCTCGGACGAGGTGCTCAGGGACAGGCTTGAGAACATGAACTCCTTCATCACCCTGCCCTTCAACGAGACGGTCCGCAACTATATGGTTCTCTACTCCGAGAAAATGCCGGCAAAGATGGGCAACATCCTGGGCTTGTGCCAGTACTATATGCCTATCTTTGAGGAGACATTCAGCAAGTATGACCTTCCGGACGAGCTGAAATACGTGGCGATCATAGAGTCCGCCCTGAATCCGGTGGCGGTCTCGAGAGCGGGAGCGAAGGGCATGTGGCAGTTCATGACCAAGACCGCGAAGAGTTACGGGCTTGAGATCAACTCTTTCGTGGATGAGAGACTTGATCCTTTCAAGGCTTCCGACGCCGCCGCGAGATACCTCAAGGATTCCTACAGGCTGTTCGGGGACTGGAACCTGGCGATCTCCTCATACAATTGCGGACCGGGCAACGTCAACAAGGCGATCCGCAGGGGCGGCGGCAGGGATTTCTGGACTGTGTATGACTATCTTCCGAGGGAGACCAGGGGATATGTCCCGGCCTTTGTGGGAGCCATGTACGCCCTGAGATACAGCAAGGAGTACGGCCTGACACCGAATAGCGCCCAGATGCCTGTCCAGGTGGACACATTCGAGATAAAGAAAAACCTCCACTTCCAGCAGATCAGCGACCTGGTGGGCATCTCAGTGGAGGAGCTAGAGAATCTCAATCCCCAGTACATCAAGGATGTGATTCCCGGCAACAGTGGTCCGTACATCCTCCGCCTCCCGTTCAACTACACCAGCGCCTTCATCGCGAACGAGGATTCCGTCTACACGCACAGGGCGGGCGAACTCCTGAATCCACAGACACTTATAAGCTCGAAACCTGTCAGCCGCGCCTCCGGTTCAAATACTTCCGCGGGTGCCACCAGGGTGACATATAAAGTCAGAAGCGGGGACAACCTTGGCAAGATCGCCGCGAGATACCATGTCACAGTGAACCAGCTCAAGAGCTGGAACAACCTTAAGAGTTCCACTATACGTGTCGGACAGACACTTGTGATCCAGAAGGGCGGAGCTCCGGTGTCAAGCTCTTCTGCCAGTACGGCGTCCACCAAGCCCAAGACAACCGCAGCCTCGTCATCCCCTAAGCCGCAAACCCAGTCGGGGCAGGCCGCGACATACAAAGTCAAGCAGGGAGACAATCTCTACAATATCGCGAAAAAATATGGCACCACTGCCGACAAGCTGATGAAATACAACGGGATAAACAGCAATCTGCGGATCGGTCAGATAATCAAGATACCTCCCAGATAATCAGATTGCCAGGACCGCCTGGAGTCTCGCTTCACGGACAGAAGGTTTGGGCGTCTCCATCAGAGCATAAGATATGTCAGAGACCCTGAGGTACACCTTCAGGGTCTTTTTGTTCCATATAGAGAACTTGCGCCCTCCATAGAAGGAAATGGCGAGTCCTCGCCCATAATACGCCGGCACAGAAAAATTCCCGGGAGCGTCTCTCTCGTATGAATATATCCGGTCATCCCAGTTGTCCACTATAAACACCGTTCCCCTCAAGTAGGCGGTGAGACTCGAAGTCTTCCTTCCGATCTCCATATATGCCAGACCGGAGAGCGACTTGCAGAGAATGCTCTCCACCCTCAGCCGTCCCTTCCAGGCATCCCTGTCCGACTCCCCGTACCGAGCGGATATTCCTCCTGACGACCAGTCCACATCCGTCCTGAACCCGGTGCGGTACACAAGATAGTCCTCATAAGGACGATAACGTCCTGTGACTCTGACAGAGAGCACAGAATTGGGGCTTATCTGGACCGGGACCTTGGCGTACAGCTTTACCTGACGGCGGGTCCTGTCGGAATCCTTCACACCCAGATCAGCGGTAAGTTGAAAGCCATATCTCTCAAGACCCACCGCCACTCCCCTCTCATCGGATGTCTTTGTCCAGCTCCGTACCCCGCCGCACCAGGCCGCGTCAAATGAGGATGGATACCATCTCGCCACACCACTGACCCGCCATCCCTCCCCTATCGAATATGACGATCCAGCCACCGCCGCGACAGCTCCAGATGTCAGATCATCAGCGACTTCTCCGAAAAGATCTATCCCATAAATATTCCACCTGAAATCCACCGACACCTTGCCCCGCTCCCCGGTCCGCCAAGCGGACATCCCGATCCGGCCATTCCTGCCGCTCCAGTAAACTGATGTGCCAGGCATAAGAGAGACATCTCCCTTCCCAACCCCCTCCATTCGCTCCCTCAATCCAGGGAATGAGATAAACGGGGTGAATGTGAGACTTCCCGCAAGGAACTCGGCGGAGACGCCCCGATGACTACCGATACCTGACCAGGACCAAGTGGGTGCCAAGCCGGTGGGCCTTCTCGAAAAAGAGGACGATGAGGAAAACCCGCCGAGGGACATTCCACTCCATAAAGACAATCCCTGTCCCAGACGCATGTTGTAATCCCCGAATACAACCCTGGACAACAGGCTCCTCCCGTTTATCGTCAGATTCCCGGACCAGGAGGAAGGTGGGAACCATGATGGATCATCATAGTTTGACCGCGCGGCGAGAGACAGCGAAGTTTTTTCCCTTATAGACAACTTGTATTTAAGCCCATAACTGGCCGCATGGACTTTGACCGCGCCCCTCAACAGGGCATCCTGAAGGAGGCCGCGCCCACCCTGGTGGCTCTCCCCGACGGCGGCGTCGCTCTCCAAAGACACAAAAGGAGCCAAGGCTGCTACATATCGCTCGTCAAATCCCTCAACCAGAGCTAGTTCTGACAAGGAGCGCACATCTCCTGAGCGCGTCCTGTAATCATTAAGGCTGGCCGCTTGGTACTGGCTTAGAAGGCCACTTGAGACTAATCTGGCGACACTGGAGCCGTTTAACCTCAAAGGATGCGAGAGAAACACCGCGAAGCGTTCAACTTCCTGGTCATCGAGATCTTCCTCGCTGGATGCCCCGGTTATCACAAGGATGTCGCGGACATAATCTACAGTCTGGGCAGGCACCGGAACCGGCACACAGGCGAGACGGATGGATAGGACGGCAACGAGTGTCAGACAACAATGGAAGCTTTTCATATCACGCGGTTTTCGCGAATATAACCAGGCTGCGGCAAAATCACCATGAACCATAAAAAAGTGCGCCAGTTTATTTCTGTTTTTTATAAGGATTAGCTATTTTTGTATCTGTCATAAACATTTTTTATGGGCAATATCAGACTTCACGACAAATCATTCCGTCCCTTCATCGACAACGACACGATCGAGAAGGCCATCGACAAGGTGGCCGCGAGGATAAACGCCGACTACAAAGACTCCGAGGACATCCCTGTCCTACTGTGTGTCCTGAACGGCTCCATCCTTTTCACGGCGGAACTGATGAAACGCCTGAATTTCAAATGCGAGATAGTCTGTGTCAAACTCTCCTCCTATGTCGGGACCAAGTCCACAGGAGAGGTTCGCGACATCATCGGGATGACCGGCAGCGTGAATGGCAGGAGAGTCATAATCGTTGAAGACATAATCGATTCCGGCAAGACCATCGCCAATCTCACCAAGATGATGGACTCGAGCGGGGCGACCGAGACGAGGATATGCACCATGCTGCTGAAACCCGGCTGCTACAAGCTTGACCTGAGCATCGACTATGTGGCCATGGAGATCCCTGACGACTTTATAGTAGGATTCGGTCTTGACTATGACGGCCTGGGAAGGAATTTCAAGGATATTTATGTTTTGGACGAGAATATGAGATATTACATTCTTTTCGGCCCTCCGGGTGCGGGCAAAGGCACCCAGGCCGCTTCTATGGCGGAAAGGTTCAATCTGTGCCACATCTCCACCGGGGATCTCCTCAGGGGAGAGATGGCCAGCGGAAGTGAGCTCGGTCTCAAGGCCAAGGCCTTGATAGAGGCAGGAGAGCTTGTCCCCGACGAGATCGTGGAGGGAATGATAGAGAGAAAATTCGACACCGTGGAAGGTTATTCCGGGTTCCTTCTTGACGGCTTTCCCCGCACAACAGCCCAAGCCGAGGCGCTCGACAAGATGCTCGCGAAGAGAGAGACCAAAGTCACCGGTGTGGTGTCGCTGATGATCCCGGACGGGATGATCAAAGAGAGGATCAAGCACCGCGCGGCCATCGAGGGCAGAGCCGATGACGCGTCCGACGAGACTATCTCCAACAGGATCAAGACTTACCACGAGAAGACTGAGCCGCTTGTCGAGTATTACAAAGCGGCCGGAGTTTATAATGAGATCGACGGGACAGGCACCATCGAAGAAGTTCGAGGGCGCGTCAACTCCCTGATGGAATCTCTGTAGAAATCATTTTTGGAATCATTAATATCCAAGTCCCTATGGTCAGACGATTCTATGGGGTCCTGTTGATTTTACTTGTATTTCTCTCTCCAACGGCTGCCCAGGAGCCGTTAGGCCAGATGGTCGGACGAGGGCTGGAAAGAGCGGCAGGGCAATCACTTATTCTCGCTCGCACCCTCCAGCCCAGACAAGAGGCGCTTCCGCGCACCTGGGAAAATGGAGAACTGAAGACCACCGGTTATTCCGGATGGGTCTCCGGATTTTTCCCGGGAGTGCTCTGGATGATGTACGAGGAGACCGGCGACCAGACATACAGGGAATATGCCGAGCTCTACACAGCAAGGGTGGAGCCGGCGAAAAAGATGACCAGCACCCACGACCTCGGCTTCATGCTCATGTCAAGTTTCGGGCAGGGATACAGGCTCACAGGGAATCCTCACTACCTTGAGGTCATCCGGGAGGGTGCGGACAGCCTGGCCACAAGGTGGAACCCGCGCCTGGGCGTGATGAAATCATGGAACTCGAACAGCAAGTGGAGATACCCTGTCATCATCGACAACATAATGAACCTGGAGATGCTCTGCTTTTGCTCCAAGCAGTTCGGAGACCGGAGCTATGAGAACATGGCCAAGACGCACGCCAACACGACAATCAAGAACCACTTCAGGGAGGACGCGTCGACTTGGCATGTGGTCTCTTACGATCCCGAAGCCGGAGGGGTCCAAGTGAAAAACACCGCCCAGGGGTTCTCCGACGACAGCGCCTGGGCTCGCGGACAGGCGTGGGGGCTGTACGGGTACACAATGATGTACAGGGAGACTCATGATCCGGCATACCTGGAACAAGCCCGAAAGATCGGACGTTTCCTGAAAAACCACCCGAACCTTCCTGAGGACAAGATTCCGTGCTGGGACTTCAACGCTCCAGGAGCCCCTGACACCCAAAGGGACGCCTCCGCTGGAGCGATCATGGCCTCAGCGCTGATCGAGCTCAGCCAATTGGATCCTGGTCCGGAGTCAGCCGAATGGCTGGAACTCGCTGTCAGGCAATTACGCACATTAAGCTCCCCCGAATACCTCGCGGAACCTGGGGAGCAGGGAGGTTTTATCCTGAAGCACAGCGTCGGAAACATTCCCGGCAAATCCGAGGTGGACGTACCGCTCACATACGCCGATTACTACTATGTAGAGGCACTCCTGCGCCTGAAAAAACTCCTCGGACGACCCGACGGGTCGTCCGACAGGAAGCTCTGGGTTGAGACCCTGACGAAGGTCGCCGGCCCTGTCCTCGAGAATCTCGCCGCCGGCACGCTCAAGCATAACTTGCCCTACGAGACCCTCAATTCCGATCCAGGCCATAAGGTCGTATCTTACCTTGAGGCGGTCGGCAGGACGATATGCGGGATAGCCCCCTGGCTTGAGCTAGGGCCGGACGACACGGAGGAAGGTCAGCTCAGAGAGCGTTTCATCAACCTGACTGTCAAAGGTTTGACAAACGCGGTCGACCCATCATCCCCCGATTACCTCACCTTCGGAGGTAAGGCTGGAGGCCAACCGTTGGTCGACGCCGCGTTCCTCGCCGAGGGAGTCCTGAGAGCTCCCACCCAGATATGGGGAAGGCTCGACAAGAAGACCCGCAAGCGCCTCGTCACCGAGTGGAAGCGTTCCAGGGAAATCAAACCGGGAGAGAACAACTGGCTCCTTTTCGCCTCGACCGTCGAGGCGGCTCTGCTGGAGTTCACCGGGGAATATGACAAGGACCGGCTGCTCTACGGAGTCAACCGGTTCCGGGACGACTGGTACAAGGGTGACGCGTGGTATGGCGACGGGGACAATTTCCACCTCGACTATTACAACAGCCTGGTCATCCACCCCATGCTCACCGACGTGCTGCGGGTCATGGACAGGCACGGCCTCAAAGAGGCCTCTTTCCTTCCCGAGCAGGAGAAACGCCTGGGCAGGTTCGCCTCTGAGCTCGAGAGGATGATCTCACCGGAAGGCACCTATCCGGTCATCGGCAGATCCATCTCTTACAGATTTGGCTCTTTCCATGCCCTCTCCCAGGCCGCTTTGCTCCATCTGCTTCCTGAGTATTTGAGCCCAGCGCAGGTGCGCTCCGCCCTGACAGCCGTGATCTCAAGACAGTCCCAGGCCACTGGAACCTTCGACGGAAACGGTTGGCTGCGTGTAGGTTATCTCGGCAACCAGATCCGCATGGGCGAGACATATATCAACACCGGAAGCGTCTATCTTTGCTGCGCCGCCTTCCTGCCGCTCGGCCTCCCTACCGATGATCCGTTCTGGAGCGCACCCGGCAGGGACTGGACCTCCCTCAAGGCCTGGAACGGCATTGATGTGGGTTCAGACCACAGTATTTGATCGCCCCTATTCCAATCGGGACCGGGAGCGAGAATGACCAGCTCAACTATAACGATTTCCGGTGAGTATTCGGCAAAAAACCGTATCTTCGCGTCAGAATAAAAAAACCCGAGGCGAACAATGGCAGACAGCAACTTCATAGACTACGTCAAGATATTTTGCTCATCAGGACACGGGGGCGCTGGCTCCATGCACCTGCACAGGGCTAAATATATCCCCAAAGGCGGGCCGGACGGGGGCGATGGAGGCCGCGGAGGCCACATAATCCTTAAAGCCAACCCGCAGTTTTGGACACTCATCCACCTTAAATACCGCAAACACGTGAAAGCGGACAACGGCGGCAAAGGGGAAGGAGGGCTCAGGACAGGCAAGAACGGCCAGGACATCATACTCGAAGTTCCAGTTGGGACTGTAGCCAAAGACGCTGAGACGGGAGAGGTTCTGTTCGAGTTGATGGAACCTTGGGAGGAAAGGATCCTATGCAAGGGCGGCCGCGGCGGCCTCGGGAACAACAACTTCAAGTCGGCCACCAACCAGACTCCCCGTTACGCCCAGCCCGGAGAAGAAGGAGAGGAAGGATGGTTCATCCTTGAGTTGAAACTCCTGGCGGATGTCGGCCTCGTCGGTTTCCCGAACGCAGGGAAGTCCACCCTGCTTGCCGCCATCACGGCAGCCAAACCCAAAATCGCCAACTACGCTTTCACTACACTTGAGCCCAATCTCGGGATCGTCCAGTACTACGATGACAAGTCTTTCGTGATGGCTGACATCCCGGGGATCATAGAAGGGGCACATGAGGGTAAAGGTATAGGGATCAGGTTCTTAAGGCATATAGAAAGGAACTCCGCGCTGTTATTCATGGTCTCGGCGGAGGAGGATGACATCGCGGCCGGTTACCGCACTCTTCTTAACGAGCTCGAGCAATACAACCCCGAGCTCCTTGACAAGGAAAGAGTCCTTGCCGTCACCAAATGCGATCTCATTGACAAACAGATTGAGAAGGAGATCGAACCCAGCCTCCCGAAAGGGATCCCCCATGTTTTCATCTCGTCAGTCTCCGGAGAAGGACTCAAAGAACTGAAGGATTTGCTATGGTCCTCGCTTCAGTCATAGAGACACTCCACAGGGCCGACCAGGAACTCACTCTTGCTGTCAACAGCTTGAGCTGGTACTGGAGTGACTGGTTCTGGACAATGCTCTCTGACATAAAGCTATGGATCCCGACCTACGCCATCTGCGCCATCTTCCTGTTTATAAGGCTTGGATGGAAGAAGGCTCTTATCGTCCTCGCCTCAGCCGCCTTGGCATTCGGCATCTGCGACCAGGTCTCTGGCGTCGTGAAGCACGCTGTCTCAAGGCTACGTCCATGCTACTCCTTTCCGATGCTTGAGGGTGGTCTGAACGTGCTTGAGAAAAGGGGCGGTTTCTTCGGTTTCTTTTCCGCTCACGCCGCCAACGCGTTCTCCCTGGCGATGTGCCTCACAATCGGGTTCAGAAACGACAACTCCCACACTTACAACGCCTTCTTCAAATGGGCTCTCATCTGGGCCTTCCTCGTGTCAATCAGCCGAGTGTTTGTCGGGAAGCATTATCTTGGGGACATCATCGTAGGCCTCCTGATAGGCATGGGGACCGGTTTCGCGACCGGCATGACAGCAAGATACCTTGTCCAGCGATTTGTGGACAAGGTACCTTTCACAGGCCCGACGGCCCTTATCAACAAGAGGATAAGTCCTAAAGCTCCGGCAGAGCCTTCTCCATCCGTATCCCCCTCGAGCCTTTGACAAGGATCGTAGCTCCGCTGACCGGGTTGTCCTTCAGCCATGCGGCCAGCTCATCAGAGGTAGCGAACCAGAATACATTGTCTTTTTCTTTTCCCGCCAAGGCTTTCCGGAACTCCTCCCCTACCAGGCAGACCAGATCCAGTCCCATAGACAAGACCTGGGCAAGAACCTTGCGGTGCTCCGCCAAAGACTCTTCTCCCAGCTCGCGCATGTCACCGAGCATGGCTGCTTTCCGCCCGGCCTCGACCTGGACGAGATTGTCCAAGGCGGCGGCCATACTGGAGGGATTGGCATTGTAGGCATCCTCAATAAGGATATTCCTCCCTGTCTTCTCCATCTGGGAACGGTTGTTCTTGGGGACATATTCCCCCACCGCTTTGACGGCGTCGTCAAGCGACACCCCGAAATGGAGCCCGACGGCTATAGCGGCGGCGACGTTGGTGGCATTATATGCCCCGGCCAGATGGGTCTCGACAAATTGTCCTCCGGGAAGTCTCATCCTGAGGTAAGGATGATCCGCGCTGGAAGGGAGAACCTTGGCCCGAAGGAGACTCAGGCTATAGGGGATGACAGGGAGATCCTTCGCTTCACTCAGGATGACAGGGGCGGAAGGCCAACGCCCGGAGGCCATATCCAGCAGGTCGGGATCATCCGTGTTGACAAAAGCCTTTCCCCCGTGGGCAGCGAGATAGTCATAAAGCTGCCCCTTCGCCCTCTTGACTCCCTCAAAACTCCCGAAACCAAGCAGATGCGCCCTCCCGACATTGGTGATGAGCCCATAGTCCGGCTCACAGACAGCGACAAGCTTGGAAATGTCGTCAGGATGGTTGGCGCCCATCTCAATGACAGCCAGTTCTGTCTTCTCGTCGATTGTCAGCAGAGACAGAGGCACGCCGATATCATTGTTGAGGTTCCCTCTCGTGGAGGTGACGCGGTACTTGGAAGATAGCACCCGGGTGACAAGTTCCTTCGTGGTGGTCTTCCCGTTGGTCCCGGTCAGACCGATGACAGTCAACCGTCTGCCATTGACAAAAGTGTTCTCCCGATGGTGGCGGGCAAGGGCCTGGAGCGCCTCCAGCGTGTCGGGGACCGGGATGATCCTCTCATCTCCGGAAGCCGCGGCGGCAGTACCCTCTTCCACGACCGCGTACCTCGCGCCTTTCCCAAGAGCAGCCAGGGCATACTCATTACCGTCGAAATTCTCTCCCTTGAGTGCGAAGAACAACTCCCCTCCCTCAATGACGCGGCTGTCAGTGGTGACCTTGCCGCACTCCTTGAACAAGGAATATAACTTCTGGATATCCATCGCGAACACTACTTGCTGCCGGTACTTCCCCAGCCACCAGATCCCCTCACGGTCTCGGAGAGAACCTCCACATCTTCCCACTCTACCCTCTCGTGACGGGCTACGACCATCTGGGCGATCCTCTCCCCGGGGACGAGCTCGAAAGGCTCGCTGGAGAGATTCACCAGGGAGGTCCGTAGCTCGCCGCGGAAATCAGCGTCAACGGTCCCTGGAGAGTTGATGACCGTTATCCCTTTCTTTGTGGCCAAACCGCTTCGGGGTCGGATCTGCGCCTCATATCCCACAGGGAGCTCAATGAATATACCAGTGGGTACCAGTACCCTCTCGAGAGGCTTAAGGATGACAGGCTCATCGATATTAGCCCTCAGATCCATCCCGGCAGAGGCCTCTGTGGCATAGAAGGGATCAGGCCACTTGCTCTTGTTGACTATCTTGACTTTCATAATCTTATTCTGTGATTTCAGCTTTCTCGCCACTCTCTTTCTCCTTCTCAGGGATGAGGAGGTTGAGGATGACACCGACGAGGGACGCGAGACCGATTCCGGCGAGGGAGAACTTGCCGAAGCTGATGACAGCGCCACCGATCCCGATCGTGAGGATCAGGGAAGCGATGATCAGGTTGCGGGTCTTGTTCATGTCGATTCTGGCCTTGACCATGTTATTGATCCCGACAGCGGCTATACTTCCGAAAAGGAGAAGCATGATTCCGCCGAGAACCGCTGTGGGGATGGTCTGGATGGCGGCGCCGACCTTACCTATGAGCGAGACGACAATAGCGGAAAGCGCGGCGATCCTCATGCAGACAGGATCCGTCACCTTTGTGAGGGAAACGGCCCCCGTCACCTCGGAATAGGTGGTGACTGGAGCGCCTCCGAGGAAGGCGGCCAGCATACAGGCGAGACCGTCGCCCATCATTGTACGGTGCAGTCCCGGATCTTTGATGAAGTCCTTCCCCGCTATCTCACTGATGGCATAGACATCTCCGACGTGCTCGATGATAGGGGCTATCGCTACAGGAGCCATGAACACGATGGCCTGCCAGGAGAAACTCATCTTGGTGAAATGGGGCAGAGCGAACCACTTGGCGTCGGCCAGAGGGGAGAAATCCATCCCGCCACGGAAAAAGACCACGGCGGCGATGTAACCGGCGATCGCTCCGA
>JAFVED010000076.1 GCA_017478125.1 Bacteroidales bacterium
CCGTACCCCATCGCTTTCTTGAACTGGGTGAAGAGTTCAATGCGGGCACCGGCATAGGCATAAATAGACTGCCAGTCGTCACCAACAGCAATAATCTTTGCGTCGCAAACCTCGCTGAGAGCCTTTGTAAGGTCGAAACGCTGCCGGGAGATGTCCTGGTACTCATCTACGATGATGTACTTGAAATCGAGCTTGATGCCGGATTTCTTCTGCTCCCGAAGGATGCGGGCCGACTCATTGATCATATCCTCGAAGTCCACGGCGTGCTGCTGCTTCAGACGCTTGGTGTACTCCAAATAGCACTGTTGGCAGACATCCAGGAATAGTTTGGTGCGCTCGTTCGTGGACTTGCTTTCCCACTCATAGAACTTCTCGGTGGTGAAGCCATTGGTCTTGAAGTTCTGGATGAATGTGCAGACAAGCTTGACCAGTTTCAGGATGTACTTGCTCTCCTCGGTGGAGACAATCTTGTCGAAGATTTCCTTGGAAGAGCGGGGCTCCAGGTTGAAGCCGTGGGCCCTCAGTTCCTCTTCAAGATGAATAAGCAGCGGGCGGCCGTCATTATAGGAGGAGAAGGTGTAGATGAGTTCGGTGCCGTGCTGTCGATGCAGGAGAACCTTGTCGTTGATAGCTGCCTTGTATCGCTCTAGCTGCTCTGCCGAATATCGGTTATTCCGGCCGTCCTGAGTGATACCGAAGTGCTCAATATAAGCAACGTGGTCTCCCTGGGTAATAGTGAAGTCAGGCGTGTAAGGCTTGTGGGCACGGATGATATTGTACTTGTACAGCTTCTCGTAAGCGTAATCAATCTTGTTGAGGTACAGGTAGTTTGCAATCTTTACTTCCTGTGCTGAGCGAAGCGCTTCGTGGGCAATGGAAATGCGTTTGCCCGTGCGCTTGTTGATGATTTCCTGCGTGTACTCGCTCATGTTCCCCTTCAGCGTTGTAAAGTCCGCCTTGGAGATGTAGTAAAAAAATGAGTTGAGGTCATCACCCTCATAAGGGGCGTCGAAGTAGCTGCCAAAGAAGAGAATCAACTTATCAACCAATTCCGGTTGCTCCAGGATATTGCTTTTGAGATAGTTGTTGACGATGTTGAACAGGAAGCCCCCGTCACGAATGTTCTTACCTGCCGGATCTTGCTTCCTGAGGATAGCATAGCCGGTGCTGTGGAAGGTAGTCACCGGGCACTTTATCCGGAGCGCCTTATTGATCTTGTCCCGCAGTTCGCCCACAGCCTTGTTGGTGAACGAAATCACCAGGATATTCTCCGGATCGATATGCTGACGCTCCACTAGGTAGCGGACCTTAGCCGCCACGGTTGTAGTCTTTCCGGCACCCGCACCAGCGATAACAAGAGTGTAGTCCTCATCTGAAAGCACAACTCGCCGCTGCTCTTCATCCAGACTGATGACAGGGTCAACCGACTTCAGGATATTATCTAAATAGTCCTTTTCTGACTCCAGATGCCGTTGGATGTACATCAGATTGTGCTGCCTTATAAGATCCGAACCAATTTCAAGGTTGGCTAAATCCTCATAGTTTTGTACAAACGTCTCCACCTCTTCCGCTGGAATACCATTGGAAGAACAGTAATAGTCAAGCGTTTTAGCTACTTTCTGATTCAAAAAGAACCTATACAAATCAGTATAATCCTTCACTAATAGCCTGTAGTCACTCCTGGCCAGGAACTTGTCTGACATAAGGAGGAGGTTTAATGCTTGGGTGAAAGATGCAAGGCTCTGGTATTCCGGAGTCAAAGTTCCGGAGAGACAAAGCTCTTCGTTTAATGGCTTACGAGTGAATAACTTGCGAAAGAATGACAACTGCTAAACTGTTATAAGTATGTGATTACTTCGTTCTGCCGATGAGACGGTCGGCGAAGCGGCGGAGGCGCTCGTAGCGGACGCCTTTGCAGATCTTGGCGGCGGCCTCCAGAGCCTTGGCGTTCAGCTCCAGAATAGTCGTCTGGGCATCCTCGGCGACTCCGAGCTCGGAATATATCTCCTTGACAGCGGCTATTTTGGCGACTTTCTCCTGGTCTGTCCTGGCAGGCATTGACATGGCTTTTGTGAGCCTTTCAGCCTGCTCCGTTGAGGCTTTCTCATACGCCCGGATCGTCAGCCAGCTCTTCTTGGAGTTTACTATGTCCCCGCCGATAGGCTTACCGAAGACTTTCTCGTCGCCGAACGCGTCGAGATAGTCGTCAGCGACCTGGAAAGCCAGGCCCAGATTGAATCCGTAGCCGTAAAGTGTGTCGCAGTCACGCTTCGGAGCGCCCCCGATCAAAGCGCCCATCTTCGCGGCGCAGGCGATCAGGACACCGGTCTTGAGCCCGATCATGTTCATGTATTCCTCCATGGTCACATCGTCCCTGCACTCGAACTCCATGTCGTACTGCTGGCCCTCGCAGACCTGCGCGGCTGTCCTTGAAAACAGCGTCAGGACCTCTCCCTGGACCTTTCTGGGAGCCTTCATGATCCTGGAATAGCTGTCAATGCACATCACGTCACCGGAGAGGATCGCCGTGTCGGGAGACCATTTCTTCCAGACCGTGTCAACGCCTCTGCGGAGAGGCGAGCGATCCATGATGTCGTCATGGATGAGCGTGAAACTGTGGAACACCTCAAGTCCTGCGGCCGGCTCGAGAATCCCGGCTCCGATCCTGTCTTTGTAAAGGGAATATGTTGTGAGACAGAGCCTTGGTCTCAGCCGTTTGCCTCCTATCTCTATCATGTATCTCAATGGATCGTAAAGCCCGGAGGGCTCGCTGGTGAAAGCGATATTCTCAAACAGTGACCTGATGGCCTCGTCGATAGTGTTCTGCCTTATCATAATGTGGAATTGGTGTAAATAACCCGTTATTTCGCGTAAAGTTAGTCAAAAACCCCGGAATTAGCTATTTTTGCAGCCTGATGAGCCTATATTCATATTTCAGGATCTCAAAGCCTTCCACCGTGAAGGTCCCGTCGGAGGCGGTGCCCGGAGAGTACCGCCGCCTGAGGAACCGCACTTTCTGGGGCGTGACAGCGGCCTACGCACTTTATTACGTCTGCAGGATGGCGATGGCTGTGGTCAAGCAGCCACTCATTGACGGGAATATCCTGAGCGCCGCGCAGTTGGGAATTATCGGCTCGGCTTTCTATTTCGTCTATGCCGCGGGCAAGTTCGCCAACGGTTTCATAGCAGATTATTGCAATATCCGCCGTTTCACGGCGACGGGACTACTCATCTCGACCGTGGTGAACCTTCTCATGGGTGTCCTCGGCCTCGCGCATGGCTGGTGGGGATTCTCCTCGGCCCTGTTGTTCATAGTCTTCGCCGTTGTCTGGGGGATCAACGGGTATTGCCAATCAATGGGGGCACCTCCGGGAGTGATTAGCCTTTCCAGGTGGTTCCCGCTCAACCGCAGGGGGACTTTCTACAGCATCCTCAGCGCCACCCCTTATCTCGGGAAATCCATCTCGGTCTTCGCCCTCGGTCTCGTGGTGGCCTGGATCGGTTGGGAATATGGCTTCATATTCTCCGCCATAGCGGGTGTCATCGGATCTGTCATTATCCTGGTTTTTGTCTCGGATACGCCTGAAAGCAAGGGACTTCCATCGGTTCAGGAATTGTCTGGTGAAGAAGTCCTGAAGACAGATACCCTTCCCACCAAAGAGCTTCAG
Organism: Bacteroidales bacterium; assembly: GCA_017478125.1. Taxonomy (GTDB): domain Bacteria; phylum Bacteroidota; class Bacteroidia; order Bacteroidales; family UBA932; genus Cryptobacteroides. Next base: position 3,669 of record JAFVED010000076.1, read on the forward strand.
AAAATGGTGGTCCGCCATCCGGGAATCTGGATAATCGCCCTTTCCAGCGCCTTTGTTTATATTACCCAACACGCCGTCAGCGAGTGGGGAGTCCTGTTCCTCCAGAAAGGAAAGGAATATTCCCTTGTCTCGGCGACCGAGATAATCGCTTTCTCAGAGGCTTTCGGAATAGCCGGTACCGTCCTGGCGGGATGGCTCTCGGACCGTGTCTTCAAGGGTAACCGTCTCATCCCGGTCCTTTTGTC
>JAFVED010000077.1 GCA_017478125.1 Bacteroidales bacterium
CGGTGGTCATAAGACCCCTCTTGATGCCGAACTTGTCGTTCAGGACCTTGGAGATAGGGGCAAGGCAGTTGGTGGTGCAGGAAGCGTTGGAGATGATGTCCTGTCCGGCGTAGGTCGTGTGGTTCACACCATAGACAAACATCGGGGTAGCGTCCTTTGAGGGAGCGGACATGATAACCTTCTTGGCTCCGGCCTGGATGTGTTTGCGAGCGGTCTCGTCTGTGAGGAAGAAACCGGTGGACTCGACGACGACCTCAGCGCCGACCTCATTCCACTTCAGGTTGGCGGGATCCATCTCGGCGGTGACACGGATGCACTTTCCGTTGACGATGAGATTGCCGTTCTCGACCATGATGTCGCCCTGGAACTGGCCATGGACAGAATCATACTTGAGCATGTAAGCGAGATACTCGGGATCGAGAAGGTCATTGATACCGACGACCTCGATGTCGCCAGCGAAATTCTCGACAGCAGCGCGGAAAACCATGCGGCCGATGCGGCCGAATCCGTTAATACCTAATTTGATCATTGTTTAAAAAATAATTATAAGTTGTTTGAATACTAATCTGTTGTCTAAAGGCAGTCTTGTATACTGCAAAAGTGGTGCAAATTTACCAAAAAAATGTGGAATTCAGTATATTTGTAAACTAAAAACGATTGATATGCCTTCGGATCTGAATATATTGATAACAAATGACGACGGATACAGTTCCAATGGTATCCGCGAGCTTGTGGCGATGATGCGCCAGTTTGGCAGGGTCACGGTCGTGGCGCCCCGGACCCATCAATCCGGAATGTCGGTGGCGGTTTCCCTGGGAAACCGTCCGCTTGCCTATAAGTTCCTTGGAGTGATAGACGGGGTCTCTTGGTCCTGGTTGGACGCCTCGCCGGCGAGTTGTGTGAAGTTCGCCTTGGACAAGATTTTCCCTGGCAGGAGATGCGACGTGGTCGTCTGTGGTGTCAATCACGGCACCAACGCGTCTGTGGCCACTAATTATTCCGGAACCATGGGCGCCGCGGAGGAAGCCGCGATCAACGGGATCCCGGCTATCGGGGTCTCTCTGTGCGAGTTCGGAGACGACCCTGACTTCTCGTCAGTCGCCGGGCGTTTTCCTGCCATATTCTCAAAGTTGATGGATAACTGGCCCACTGGCAGGAGGATGTCATACAACGTCAATTTCCCGCCTGCGGCTACTCCCGTGAAGGGTGTCCGTGTCTGCCATCAGGGATATGGCTACTGGGTAGAAGAGTTCGAGCCGTGGGAAGGATCGGCCCCTTCTGAGATCACCGACAGGGTGGACGGGTTGTATGTGATGCGTGGCCGGTTCCTCGACGGAAGTCCCCGGGAGGACCGCTGCGCCGACCACCATGCCCTTGAGGATGGCTATATCTCCATTTCACCCCAGACCATCGACCGGACTGACCACGATGAGGAGAGGCGTCTGGGAAGTTTGTTGAATGAGGAATTCTGATGGGAAGGTATTTTATCATAGCGGGAGAGGCCTCGGGAGATCTCCACGGATCCAACCTGATCCGCGGGCTTTTCTCCGCTGATCCGCGGGCTGAGATCCGTTGTTGGGGAGGATCCTTGATGGCTGAGGCCGGAGGGGAGCTGGCCCGTGACTACAGGGACGGGGCTGTGATAGGGTTCTCGCAGGTTATCCTCCATCCCCGCAGGTTCGCCCGCAGGCTCGCCGACTGCAAAAAGGACATTCTTTCATGGGAGCCTGACGCGGTGATCCTAATAGACTATCCCGGCTTCAATTTCAGGATAGCCGAGTTTGCCCACAAGGCCGGTTTCCGGGTGTTCTATTACATCGCCCCGAAAGTCTGGGCCTCCAGGGAGAACCGGGTGAGGAAGCTCAAGGAATATGTCGACAAATTATTCATAGTGTTCCCTTTCGAGATCCCTTATTTCACATCGAAAGGAGTCGGTTTCGTTTACAAAGGCAATCCGCTTGTGGACGCGGTTGACGGTTCTTCCGCCATGACTGAGTCCAGGAAAGATTTCCTGGACGGGAGCGGTCTGCCGGACAAGCCGATAATCGCCCTCCTTCCCGGCTCGAGGGCGGGAGAGATTTCCTCGATGATGCCGGTATACATGGAGTTCGCGGACCGGTTGCATGATCTTCCGGAATATTCTGGTTATCAGTTTGTCATAGCCGGGGCTCCCGCCCGCTCGAAGGAAGACTACAGGGAATATGCCGCCGGAAGGGACCACGTGAGGGTGGTCTTCGGTAACAGCTATGGGGTCATGCGCCACGCCGAGGCCGCTGTCGTCAATTCCGGGACAGCCTCGCTTGAATGTGCCTTGTTAGGGACCCCGCAAGTCGTGGCGTACCGGACATCTGCCTTTAACTACTTGATCGCCAAAGCGATAATTAAAGTGCGTTATATCAGCCTGGGCAATCTGATCCTTGACAGGATGTGCTTCCGGGA
>JAFVED010000078.1 GCA_017478125.1 Bacteroidales bacterium
GAGATGCAGTCGAAGGAGGCCCTTCCTGTGGATGCATCCAGTTTCATCCCGGTGACAAGGGTGTCCCCATCTGCAAGGGTGATTTCGTCCACTGTCTTTCCGTCCAGGGTGACGAAGCAGCGGTGATCCGGCAGGTCTGCGTAGACCTCCATTGATTCCGGGGATGGGGCAATACGGGAGTATTTGCCGGGATTGATGGAAACGACTGGACTGTCGCCGTTTGTGAAAATGATTTTCAGGCCCTCAGGGTTCCCGGACAGGTTTGATTTCAGGCGGAACCGCCAGTTCATCCTGCAGGGCACAGCGGAAACTGTGACTCCTTCGAGGTTCAGTTTCCCATTGCTTATGACAGCTCCCTGGTCTTCCCATTCCTTCCATCTTGAAGCCTGCTGGGACTCTTTGCCATCTTTGTAGCCATATGCCTTCCATCCGTCCAGGCGGATGGTGGTGCGGATGCCGGTGGCGGGCTGCTCCTTGATTGAGGCGAGCCGGGCCCTGACGTCTTCATCGCTGAAGAGCGGGGTGTTGAGCTGCGGGTCTCCCCAGAAACGGGCTGCGTAGCCGGCATATTTCCCAAGGGCCCGGACACGTTCTTCTAGGCTCATGGTTTCCGTATCACCATGTAAATCAGTCTCTCCATTTGCTTTCGCGTCTTTGGAGAAGTAGCGCATCTCGAAGGTCGTGTGCTTTTGGGCAAAGCCGCTCATGGCCCCCAGGCAGCAAAGGATCAGGCAAAGCCAGGTTCGTTTCATCGCGTGAGTGTTTTTAACTATGTCTGATAAAGATAGCAATTAATCCGGATTTTCCTTATCTTAGCACGTTGAGAACCACATTTATTTTAATCATGACGAGAACTCTCCTGACTGTTTTAGCAGTACTTTACGCAACACTCCTTACCTCTAATGCCGGCAATTATGTAATGGCCGGAAAGGCTAAGCTTCAAACCGATGCACCATGGTTCAAGGAGAATTCGGTCTATTGGGGAAGCGGAGTCATAAGCTCCGGGAAGACGGCAATCCTGGGAGCGCTCCAGACCCTTTCCAATGGTGCTGCGATAGCAGACATCCGGACATTGACCTATGAGGACGGTTCTCCTTTTATTGAGAACAACAAACTCTATTACAGTGTCTCCACCAGGACCGGCGGAGGCGGGCCTGCGATCCTGGAACTGGACCTCGGCTCGGCCGAGATCAGGATGACCGGCCAGCTGCTGACCGCCTACAAGAACGTCCTCTGGCACGGGGCTGCCGCGCACATAATGTATGACCGTGGGAGCGGCATATGGCAGATAACCATTCCCAGGCACGGCTCAGACCCGTTTACCGGCAAGCCTGTGCATGTGATCCTGGTCCAGAAATCCTATTCAGACGTCCGTTTCGGGGTGACAAGGCTCAATTTCGAGGAAATGGATTATGAAAAGCCGCTTCAGGGAGACGAAGATGCCCAGGTCTTCTACGACAGCGACATGGGGAAGTGGGTCATGATATATGCCTCGAACCGCCGCCCGGACGGAAGCCGCGGAACCTACATGCTCCGTCTCCAGACCAGCGACAGGCCCGACGGCGGATTCAAGGATTACAGCTATTTCACCGATGTGAATTCAACTGGAGTCACCAGCTCCAAGGTCGGAGGCAAGAGGTACGTTTTCTCCGGCGATGCCGCCTCTGACGGGCACAACAACTATCCTGTCTTTGCTTTTCCTGACCTTAAGAAGGTGGGTGACCTGGACATCGACATCACTGACGGCGGGTTCAGGGGATGGAACAATGTGACTCCGTTCCCCGAGGGACTGAACACCAGATACGTGTTCCTCGCGTTCGACAGGGGACAGTCCACCGATGAGAGCGTATGGACATATGGCAGGCTGCATCTTTACTACTCCAAGGAGACCAATCCGGGGACAGAGTTCGACATAGTGCGTGACGGAGTGAGGATCCCTGCCAGCATCAAGGAAGAATACGGCCCGACCGACCTTCATTTCATCCGCAAGAGCTCGTGGAACAACATGTTCGCATATGACATCAAACTCTCCGAGATCAACCTCAAGGGCGAAGTGCTGATCAAGAACTCGAACATGTACCCGGCGTTCGGTTCATCGAAGCTCGTCCAGAAAGACGACGCCCTGTTCCCTGAGACACCCGGAGAGGCATATGTGGTCTCCGGAGTCCACCAGCCGGAGTGC
>JAFVED010000079.1 GCA_017478125.1 Bacteroidales bacterium
AGAGCCACTTGCCGTCCTTGCGGACGTAGAGGTCGTAACCCCTGGCTGAAATCCCGTTGGTGTTCGTAGGCCGGCCGATCTCTCCGTACACGGTCTTGATCGAAATGGAAGGGGAGTTGGTGAAGAATGCGACGGCGATTCCCGAGGAATTCCTGACCTGGTTGTTCTCGCTTTTTGTGAATCCCTTGAACTTGACCGTGTCCACCCTGTGATAGGGTACGGGAGTGTCCATAAGTTTGCCTGTGAGGGTGAGGGTCGAGGCCTCCGTGTAGACGTACGACGGAGTCTGTCCGGCAGTCTTGATCGAGAACCCTATTACAAGAAGGATTAACCATGCGTGACGCATAATGCTCTTATTTACAACAAGTTCCATTTTTAAGCATCTTCTTTTTGATCTCTTCATTTTTGTATTATGATAAAAATCAATAAATTCAGTGTCACGTTTACAAAATTACGAAAAAAAATAATGGAAAGAATAACACAGGTGTTTGTCCTGTCTGCTTTGGCGGTGTCGATGTCGGTCTTGAATTCCTGCGGCATATCTTCCGGCGAAGTTTTCGACTCTTCGCATGTGGTTCTGTCCCTGGGCGTTGTGAGCGATGTCCACATCAATGCCGGGGTACCGGCAACTTCCGAAAAATGGAAGTCCGCCTTGAACCAGCTTTCGGCCATGGCTGCCGGGGAGGATGCCGACGGGCTGGACGGAGTCCTTGTGGTCGGGGATCTCATAGATTTCCCGTCGGAAAAACTGATAGGGGAGTTCAAGTCGGTCTACGAGAGTGTCTTCGATCCTGTGAAGGTCCCCCTTGTCTACACCATAGGGAACCATGATGTTCCGCAGTACCGCTGGAGCGAGACCATGGTCGATGATGCAGCCTACCTCCGTAAGGCCCTGGGCGGCAATTATTTCCTTGCTGACGTCGATAAAGAGGCCGGGGAGGGACTGGAATGCCGCCACTGTGTTTTCGGGAAGTACCACGTCCTGTCGATCAGTCCTGACGGCACGAGCCCTGTGGTCTACAGCCCGGAAGCCTTGAAATGGCTCGACGGCCGCCTTGCTGAAATCACTTCAAAGGATCCCTCCCGTTACGTGATAGTCATCACCCATCCGATGCTCTACGACACTGTCTACGGAAGCCTTCTCGGCGAGTCGGACGGAATCTGGAAATCATCATTGCCCGGTTACTGGGCGACCAGGGAGTTGCCGGAGGTTTTGGCCGGATACCCCCAGGTCGTCGCCTTCGGCGGCCATCTGCACTTCCCGCTGAACGACCCCAGGAGCGTCTGGCAGGGGAGTTTCACAGCTCTCGGTTGTGCCTCAGTCCGTTACATGGCTCTTGAGGCCGGGGGGTATGAGGACATGGCGGGACAGACTGTCATGAAAGACAAGGACGAATTTTCACAGGGTAACCTGCTGCAGTTTGACAGGCGGGGCAACATGCGGATCATGCGGATGGATTTCTACAATGAGTCAGTGATCGGGGAGCCGCTGGTCATGCCCAGGCCGGGGAAGGCCGGGAGGCATCTGGAAAGATATTCATTTGAAAGGCGCCTGGCTTTGAATTCTCCGCCGGTCCTGTCTTCGCTGAAGCTTTCGCTCATGTTCGCTCCTGATCCCGTGGAGGGCACGAAAGCGGCCGGCATTTCCGCCGAGTTCCCCGCAGGCGATGACGACGAGTTCGTACACCATTACCTACTGACCCTCTCGCGCGACGGTGTTGTCCTTGCCACTAAGAAGATCCTGGCCGACTTCTACAAGCATCCGCTTCCGTCCCAGATGAAACCGTCCTGGACGGTTCCCTTCGTGCTTGACGGTTTCACCCCGGGCATGTACTCCGTCACCCTCACAGCCTTCGACTCCTGGGACGCTTCCAGCGAGCCGCTTGCGCAGGAGATAATTATCAAGTAAATTTGACACACAATCAAGTAACATACAATCATGAAATTCATCAGTTGGAATGTCAACGGCCTGAGGGCCTGCGCCGGGAAGGGCGATTTCGACAAGGCTTTCTCCGCCCTTGACGCGGACTTTTTCTGCCTCCAGGAGACCAAGATGCAGCCCGGACAGCTCGACCTGGAGTACCTCGGTTACACCTCGTACTGGAACTCCGCCGAAAAGAAAGGCTATTCGGGTACGGCAATATATTCAAAGCACCAGCCGCTCGGCGTGACTTGCGGGATAGGGGTGGAGGAGCATGACCACGAGGGGAGGGTCATCACCCTCGAGATGCCGGAGTTCTTCCTCGTCTGCGTCTACACTCCGAACTCGCAGGACGGCCTGAAGAGGCTCGACTACCGCATGACCTGGGACGATGCTTTCCGTGAATATGTTCTCGGCCTCAAGGCGCGCAAGGGCGTCGTCATCTGCGGCGACATGAATGTCGCTCATGAGGAGATCGACATCAAGAATCCGAAGTCGAACCGCCGCAACGCCGGTTTCACTGACGAGGAGAGGGAGAAGTTCTCGACCCTCCTTGATGCCGGATTCATCGACACCTGGAGGACTCTAAATCCTGAGGAAGTGAAGTACTCGTGGTGGTCGTACCGTTTCAGGGCCCGTGAGAACAACGCCGGGTGGCGGATCGACTATTTCCTCGTTTCGGAGGATCTTAAGGACAAAATCGCAGCTGCAGACATCCACAACGAGGTTTTTGGCTCCGACCATTGCCCCGTGGAGCTGGACCTGGACTTTTGAAAAGAAAAGATTTCTTCGTATATTGACAAAATGTTATCATAAACAATTATGGGATATAAAAGCATACTGATCAGAATACTTCCGCTTCTTCCGGTGGTTTTTGCCGCAGGATGCGGCCACGAGGAAGAGCAGCCAAAACCTGTTCAGACTTCTGTCATTATCGGGAAGGGGAGCTTGGATTTCAGCAGCCAGGCCGGGCAGCAGGAGGTGTCTTTTCTGGCCACAGTGGACTGGACGGCCACATCGACCCAGCCGTGGGTCAAAGTCTCACCTTCTTCCGGTACCGGATCATCCTCCTATCAGAGTGTCATCATCTCTGCTGATGAGAACATTGGTGAGCAGCGTGCTGCAACTGTCACCATCAGTGCGGGAGGAATTGACGGTACCATTTCAGTCAGCCAGAAGAAAGGAGCCGAGGCCGAGATAACCATCAATGAGTTCATAGCCAAGAAGGCGGACAAGACGACGTGGTATAAACTGTCCGGTGAGATCGTTGCCATCGCCAATGCCTCTTACGGGAACTTCTACATTGCCACGCAGTCTTCCTACCTGTATGTCTACGGTCTTACGGCCAGTAAAGCTGATTCCAATGACCAGAGTTTCCCAAAGCTCGGTCTGAAAGTGGGGGACAAGGTGACCATGATGACCCTGCGGAGCGAGTACAACGGAGTGGTCGAGGCTGGAGGTACGATCCCTGCTTATTACGTCTCACATGAAAGTGGAGAGTACAAGATGGGCAGGAAGGAAGCGGCCGCTTCCGCGAAATGGCTCGAGCTTCCGGCGACCGACCCTGGTGACGGCCAGGATCTCCTGATCCATTTTTTCCCTGACGGTAAGGCGAGGAGCTATTCAGCCTATTGGGACTATGATGCGTTGGTATCCACCTGGGTGGCTTATCCTCTCTGCAAGGATCTGATGGGATCCGGAGGACGTACCATGGGATCGGACAACACTTCGAGCGCCTTTCCGCTCGATCCGCTCCTTCCTCAGGAAAAGCAGCCCTTGCTGAACGCTGGCTATCAGGAC
>JAFVED010000080.1 GCA_017478125.1 Bacteroidales bacterium
CATATTCAACATGTCCCGCCTGAACGATTCATTGCGTCAATACATGTGGGACAAGACCCAGGAACTGAGAACGAAAAAAGGCTGCGAGGACGCCTTCCTGCTGGAGACTCCGCCCCTTCTCGGGGTCAGGGTAACAAGGGTGCTGGACAGCCTCCGAAATGTCTCGATGGCCGATGCGATAGGAGGAACGACCTACGACGATGTGGTCGGGGTAGCCGGAGTTGACATCGATGCGGAAATCGCCGGGAACAAGCACAAAGTTTCCGACAGGCCGGCCTGGCAGATTCCCCTGCGCTCGCTCCTTCCCAGGAAGACCCCGAACCTGGTCGTGGCCGGAAGATGTTTCGGCTACGAGCATGACATCACCTACGATGCCCGTGAGATAGCAACCTGTCTCGTTACCGGCCAGGCCGCCGGAGCTGCGGCCGCTAGAGCCATGCTTGACCGCTCATCCGTACAGGAGACTGTCCCAGCCAAGGTTCAGGCTATCCTCAGGAAACAAGGTGCCAGAATCTAACGCCTCTCGTAGTCTTTAAGGGCGGCGAAGGCCTTGGGGGCGAGGATAATGATCGCAATGACATTGATCCAGGCCATGAGCCCGAGGCCGATGTCTCCAAGGGTCCAGACTGTGTCGGCATCCTTCAAGGAGCCGAAAATCACTGAGCCGAGCACAAAGATCCGAAGCATCCAGATCAAAGCCTTCTCGAGAGCCGGGGAGGTTTTCTTCTTGCCACCGCAGAGGTAAACGACACTGGATTCGGAATAAAAATAATCAGCCATGATGGTAGTGAACACGAAGAACGACAGGGCAATGCTGATAAAGGATCCTCCAAAGCCCCCTATCGCCGATTCCACGGCGGCCTGGGTGTAACCCACATAAATGGCCCCAAGTTCAGGAGCATTGGACAGGAGCATCTCCCCTGTCTTCGCGTCGAAAATATTGAATGTCCCGGAAGAGAGAATCATTAGAGCGGTTGCCGTGCAGACAAAGATGGTGTCCACATAGACAGAGAAGGCTTGCACAAGTCCCTGTTCAGCGGGATGATCGACATCAGCCGAGGCTGAAGGAATGGCACCGGTTCCCTGCCCTGCCTCGTTGGAATAGAGTCCCCGTTTGACTCCAAACATGATTGTGGAGCCCAGTATTCCACCGCACAAAGGATTGATTCCGAATGCGTTCTCAATGATAAGGGCAAAGGTCCCCGGAATTGATCGCCAGTTAACGACCAGCACCGTTACAGCCAAAAGCAAGTAGGCTATCGCCATGAATGGAGCGATAAAAGAAGCGGCTTTGGCAATTCTCCTGACTCCCCCGACAATCACAAGGCCCACAAGGACAACCAGCGCCAATCCGGAAGTCAGGTTACTGACCCCGAAAGAGTTATTCAAGGCTGCGGACATCCCGTTGGACTGGACTCCCGGCATCAGCAGGCCACAGGCCAAGACAGTCACGGCAGCGAAAAGGATCGCCAGCCAACGAGCTTTGAGGCCTTTTTCGATATAGCAAAAAGGGCCGCCCCGGAACCCGCTGGAATGAGTGAACTTGTAGATTTGCGCGAGAGTCGATTCGACAAAGGCTGTGGAGGCGCCGAAAAACGCGATTATCCACATCCAGAAGATAGCCCCTGGGCCGCCCATGGCGATTGCCGTGGCGACGCCGACGATATTCCCTGTGCCAACCCTTCCGGCCAAAGCGATGCAAAAGGCCTCAAAAGAGGAAACACCTTGCCTGTTGGAGTCCTTTTGCCTCTTTCGGGTTAGAAGCCTTGCCATCAGTCCTATCCGCCGCAGTTGGACAAAACGGCCGCGGAATGTGAACCAAAGCCCGGTGCCTACAAGAAGGACCACCAGGGCGGGACTCCAGACAACCGCATTGACAGCGGCAACGATTCTCTCGAACATTATCTCTTAACGGAATTCTCGTATTCCTTCAAGGCTCCGAAAGCCTTGGGGGCGAGGATAATGATCGCCACGACATTGACCCACGCCATAAGGCCTACACCGATGTCACCCAAGGTCCAGACTGTGTTGGCCTCCTTGACGGCGCCGAAGACGACAGCGCCCAGAATAACGACCTGAAGGATTCTGATCAGCAGATTCTCCGTCTTTTGGGAGAAACCTTCCTTGAGGTTGCAAAGGTACATTATGCTGGACTCCGAATAGAAATAATAAGCCATCACGGTCGTGAACACGAAGAAAGCCAGTGCCACGCTTACGAATACGCTTCCGAAACCACCGATAACCGAATCGACGGCCGCCTGGGTATATCCCACATAGTTGGCCCCTAATCCTGGATCATTAGCCAGGAGCATCTCACCGGTCTTGGAGTCAAGGATGTTGAAGGTGCCGGCTGAAAGGATCATGAGAGCCGTGGCCGTACACACCAGGAGCGTGTCCACATAGACCGAGAACGCCTGGACAAGTCCCTGTTCGGCCGGATGTTTCACGTCAGCGGATGCTGACGGGATCGCTCCTGTTCCCTGGCCGGCCTCATTGGAGAATAGTCCCCTTTTCACTCCCATCATGATCGTTGAGCCGAGGATACCACCACACAAAGGATTGACACCGAACGCATTCTGCACTATCATGGACAAGAGGCCCGGTATCGACTTCCAATTCAGGGCAAGGATCACGATCGAGATCAGGACATAGATGACCGCCATGAAAGGAGTGACCAGCGACGCCGCCTTGGCGATACGGCTGACTCCCCCGACAATCACCAGCCCGAGGATCAATGCCAGGACAAGGCCAGAGATCAACGGATTGACTCCAAAAGAATTGAGGACGGCGGCGGAAAGGCCGTTGGACTGCACGGTGGGGAGAAGGAGTCCGGTGGCGATGATGGTCACGATGGCGAACAGGATGCCCATCCATTTGGCTTTCAGGCCTTTCTCAATATAAGTCGCGGGACCACCCCTGTAACCAGTCGAATGGGAGAATTTGAATATCTGCGCCAGAGTTGACTCGACCTAGGCGGTGGAAGCGCCGAAAAACGCGATTATCCACATCCAGAAGATAGCCCCGGGACCACCGAGGGCAATCGCGGTGGCGACTCCGACGATATTCCCGGTTCCGACCCTTCCTGACAACGCTATGCAGAACGCCTCGAATGAAGAGACCCCTTTCTTCTCGGAGTCATTGTCCTTTTTCCGAAACAGGAGCCTGGTCATAAGGCCGAAACGCCTGAGTTGGACAAAACGGGTGCGGATGGAAAAATACAAGCCCGCACCGACCAGCAGGACGACAAGAGCCGGGCTCCAGACAATGTTGTTAACGGCGGATACAATCTTCTCGAACATGCTCAAATATAACAAATTATCCACTTATCCAGCAACTATTTTTTTTATTAAAACGAAAAGAGGTCGACTAAAAAGGGTCGGCCTCTTCTTTTTTGGTGCGCCAGGCTTCACAGCGGCGGCAGCTAGCCTCTTAGAGGACTCCGCTCACTATGTTCGCTCCGG
>JAFVED010000081.1 GCA_017478125.1 Bacteroidales bacterium
CCACCCTCGGCAAGGACCTTCTTCAATGTGGGAAGGGCGGCGCGGATACGGGTGTCGTCTGTGATCTTGAAGTTCTCGTCAAGCGGAACGTTGAAATCCACCCTGACAATGGCCTTTTTGCCTTTGAAATCGTAAGAGTCGATGTGCTGCTGCATAATAATGAATATTTTGTTGTCGTTTTTTTCCGAAGCAAAGATACTATTTTTTTATCTTTGCAGCACTATGGCGACAGAGTTTCCCTCAGAACAATGGAAAGACTATGAGCTGATTGACTCTGGAAGAGGAATGAAGCTCGAGAGGTTTGGTGGCTATGCCCTGGCCCGCCCGGAGCCCAAGGCCCTATGGGACAAGGAGTTGTCCCAGAAGGAGTGGGACTCGGCGGCTCATGTCGTGTTCTCTCCCGGGGCCGGTTTCGGAAAGGCGGGGAAAGAGGACAGCGGCACTTGGGACCGCCTCAAGGCCATGCCGGACCAGTGGTGGATCCGCTACCGTTTTTCCTCTGGGGAGGCGATGAGCCTTCGGCTCGGGCTGACCTCGTTCAAACATGTCGGGGTGTTCCCGGAGCAAGCGGCGAATTGGGAATATATATTCAGAAACACTTCTGGGATAGCCGCTTCCATGGGACAGCGACCAAAGGTTCTGAACCTTTTCGCCTATACTGGCGCGGCGTCGCTGGCGGCGAGAGCGGCCGGAGCGGATGTGACCCATCTGGATTCCGTGCGGCAGGTGGTGACCTGGGCCCATGAGAACCAGGACCGCAGCGGCCTGCAGGACGGCATCCGCTGGGTCGTGGAGGACGCTATGAAGTTCGCCAGAAGAGAGGCCCGCAGGGGCAATGTCTACAATGGGATAATCCTTGACCCGCCGGCCTACGGGCACGGCCCGGACGGAGAGAAATGGAAGCTCGACGAGTGCCTGTTCGACATGATGCGCTCCGTGGGGCAGATCCTCGCCCCCCAGAACAGTTTCATGGTTCTTAACCTGTATTCCAACGGGTTCTCCGCAGTCCTTGGGGAAACAGTTGTACGTCAGGCTCTTGGCCTCAAGGCTGGCACTTCCCTCGACTCCGGCGAGCTCGCCCTCAAAGACCGGTTCGGCAAGATCCTCCCCCTCTCCATCTTTGTCCGCCTGAGGAGATAGAAAAGGCGGGACCTCGCGGCCCCGCCCTTTCATCACAAACCAAATTAATTAATAAAACAGCAGCTAACCTGCCCTTTTACTGAACCTCGTAGCAGCCAAGGTCTACAGAGGAGCCGACGATGCGGGGATTCCCGGCCAGATCCTTAGCGTACTTCGCAAGGGCGGCAGAGACCTCCTGATCGGATGTGATACCAGCGTTAACCATAGCCGAGGAGGCCACGGGGAGGAACTTGTTTCCAGCGAAATCACTGAAGATCAACGACATGTCGTAATCGCTGGCAATGAACATGTTCTGCGTGCTGAACACTTCGCCGCCATCTCCACCGATAGTACCCTGGATGATATTGTTTTTGAACACATAGAGGTCTTCTATGCTCTTGTCATTACGTCCTTCAAGCTTGACATTCCTGTGGACAGGATAGTATTCGTCGGCGGGGAATTGATCCCACTCCCAACCGTCGCAATGAGGATCAGAAGGACGACACATGTCGCCGGCGAAAACGTTGTTTACGACAAAGTGGTGAGCGTTCGGATCACCGTCGCAACGGAAGATGTAATTGTAATAATATCCGTCACCCTCGCCGTTACAGTAGTTCTTGGCGAACGTGTTGTTGATCAGTACAGAGGAGCCATAGAAACCAGCGCCACCGACATAACCACCCTCTTCCTGGCACCAGTTCTGGGCCACAAGGCAGTTCACCATGATGATCGTGCTGTAAGCGATAGAGTAGATACCGGCGCCATGGCTGTCCTCAGCGATGTTATGAGATATCTCAGAGTTGATGACAGTCAGAGTGAAAGGAGTCGAAATGCTATCATCGGAACCGATACCGCCACCACGAGAAAAGGCGCGGTTGTCGTGGATATAGCAGTTCTCGATAGTGAGGTCTCCATTGACACAGACACCGGCCCCACGTTTGTAAGGGGAGTTCATGCAACGGGCCTTGGTAATCTCAAGGTTCTGGATGACAGCGCCTTTGGTGCCTTCGAGAACGAGGACACCAGGGATGTCTTCACCACCCTCAATGATGGTTCTGGCAGCGTCCTGCGCTGTGAAATCAGAGTTCCAGCCACCGGACACTGTGATGTTGTCCTTCATCTCGAGGCCACCGGTGACGGTCATGCCTCCAAGAAGACGGATAACAGAATGCTCAGCGGCCCCGTCAATCGTGGTCTGGACATCCTCAGCCTTGGCGACGCAGATCGGAGGGACAACCTTAACGGGAGTGTCACCGACAACCTCGACACCGGTAACGGTGGTGATCCAAGGCCAGGCATAGTACTCGGTATTGTCAGCGAGACCCTCAAGAGCCACTTCCTTTGTTCCAGTGGCCACGCTCGAACCAGCCGCGGCGCGCTGAGCCTTGGAGATGTCAGACGTCGTGCCATAGTAGAAACCATAATCCTTGTAGTCATCAGGATTGGAAGTCGAGATGGTATAGTCAAAATAGGCTGTACCCTTACCGACGTTCTTCAATGACAGGGAGACAGCGGCGTCAATGGTACCGCTCTTCTGGTTGATGGAGATGGTCTTGGTCTTTGACCCGGAAGTGATGGTGTAACTCGCCGAGCGGATCTTCCCGGTGAGATTGACCTGGGCGTTGAAGGTGATCTGGTCGCCCATCTTGCCACTGGTCTTGGAAGGGGTGATCCAGTCATAAGTTCCCCCTGGAGTCAGAGTCCAGTCTTCGCTTGAGGTGACATCAAGCGTGTAGGAACCGGCCTTGTACTCAATGGTGCCGGACTCGCTTGAGAGAGTCAGCTCGGTCTCTTTTGTACAGCCGATAGCGAGAGCCGCAAGGGCCGCGATGAATACTATTTTTTTAAACATAATGATAAATGATTAATTAATAGGTGTGTTATTATGCTTATAAACCAACTAGTTCCAAGATGGCGGATTCTTAAGCTTGCCCGCCGACTTGGCTATTTGCTCGGATGGATACGGGAAGGTGAGGCATTTCTCTTTCCACACCTTGACCGGGGACTGATAGTCTTTGTAAGGGCCGACCGTATACTCGGAATCAGGGTCATTACGGTTCTTGTAGTGACGGACCCTGGGATGGTTGTTGAGCTCGTTCAAAGCCAGTTCCCTGATCTCGCTGTTCCCGAAAACCGCCCAGCGCTTGCAGTCGTAGGCATGGTCATTGCCCGGCTCAAGGGCAAGTTCGCAGCGACGCTCGTGGTAGAGATCCGTCCAGGTGGCCGTGGATCCGATAGGTTTCAGATGTGAACGCTCCCTGATACGGTTGATGTCCCTGGCGGCTGAAGCCGCGTCTCCGGCCATGAGGTAAGCCTCAGCGCGGAGAAGCATGCAATCGGCGAAACGGATGATCGGCCAGTTGATACGGGTGCAGGGCCAGTCCTCATTATCGAGGGCGGTGGTACCCACACAATCCTCAGCCTCAAAGGCTTCCATGTATTTGCCGATCTGGAATCCAGCCTCAACATCAGATGAGCTATGGAAACGGAAAGGCTGTCCGAAATAAGTGAACGGGTCGCCATATTCAAGGATTGACTTGGAAAGGCGCTCGTTCTTCACCTCTTCCTCAACATTGTCCTTGGCCATTTCCCCGTAGAGGTCCAGGGTGGGCTTGAACTGGCCCCAGCCGTTATAGCCCATCCCAGCTGGAAGCTCGCTGGACCAGCCATTGTTCTCAAGGCAGACACCGGGGAATTCCATGCTGCCGTCTCCAGCACGCGACTTTCCGCCATAGGAAGGCATGCCCCAGCAGTATTCTTTCGTCCAGAATTTGGATAAATCACAAGAGAACAACTCGGAATAACTTGGGTGCAAGTCACGCCCGTAGCTCTGCTCAAGACGGTTGACACAAGTTATCACCTCTGGCCATTTAGAAGGATCCCAGCCTGCCCAATAAGCGTAAACCTTTGACATCAAGGCCGCCGCGGAGGCGGCGTCCTTGAGGACGACGATGCTCTCGACATCACTCATTGACACGATAGGGCCTCCAGGGACGCCATCAACAACCCACAGCACGGAATCGCCGTTACGGGAGCCTTGGCCGCGGATAAGGACGCTGGGACCGCTGGTGGGAGAGCCTCCGTCGGAGGACACCACGACACCCGCGACCTGTCCTTGCAGCATGGCTGAGGCCGAAGCCACCGGACGAGCGGCGATCTCCCCGGCGTTGCTCACGACACCCACCGAGGCACTCAGGTCTTTCTTCTTGGTTTGAGCGCCATAACCCAGGGCCACAGCCTCTTGTAACACCTCAGCGTCCTCAACCAAAGTGATATTGATAGTTGAGCGTCCATTCACCGGCACCTCCTGGGATACATACCCCAGGCAGGACACCTCGAGAACAGCGCTGGAAGGGACGTTGATAGAATACGCTCCATCCACATCCGTGACAGCGTTGGCCTTGCCGGAAAGAACCACGGCCC
The DNA here is from genome assembly GCA_017478125.1 of Bacteroidales bacterium. Classification (GTDB taxonomy): domain Bacteria; phylum Bacteroidota; class Bacteroidia; order Bacteroidales; family UBA932; genus Cryptobacteroides. The sequence continues at coordinate 4,543 of JAFVED010000081.1, forward strand.
CAACAACAGGTCCCTCGGCATCTGAGACCTTTCCGCTGACTGAAATGTTCTGAGCGCCGACACCTAACGCCGCGAAAAGGCAGGATAATGCCAAGAGGGGTTTTAACAGAGTTTCTCGTCTCATCGATAGCGTTTTTAATTAATATTCAATTTGCTTGTAAAGGCCTCCTGAAGCCGTGATCTCAGTGTCACTGTACTTGAAGGCGATCTTGTTGGTTGTCCACTCCTTGGCGGGAGTCTCATGGGCGGGGTAAGGCACAGCTTTCCAGACAGCCCCCGGATTGTTCCTTCGGGCATAGTAAGGAATGAAATGCCCGTCCTTGACTCCATAGCCATAAACCGGATCGACGCTGTCCACCTCGACAGTGGTCAACTTCCTGTCACCCTCATTGGCGGTGTATTCGCAAACAAGCTTACCGCCCCTATCCACAGGTCTGCAATACAGATAGTCATAGACAGGTTTACCATCCTCGCCGTACATGACATTGCCATCTTTGTCGGTGACGATGCCCTTGACCGGAGACCACTGGGTCTGGCGGGTAGTGGGATGGGCCGTGAGCTCGGTGTAAGCGAGATCGTAAAGCTCTCCGAGATTCACTCCCTGCTCCCCCGTAACGACCCAGCGTTTCAGGTCGTGGAGGTGGTCGGTCATCTCGAAGGCCAGCTCGCAGCGACGCTCGTGGTAGAGATCGGCCCACGTGGGGTTGGATTTCTCCAGAAGGCCGCACCGGCGCCGGATGGCGTTGATGTCACCGTATTTGTCCGTGCCGTAAAGATGTAGACAGGCCTCGGCGCGGAAAAGCATCATCTCCGCGAAACGGATCATGTGGAAATTCATACGGGGAGTGCACCTGTCCAGGCTGGTGGGGATATACCCCTTGGCGACCGCCTGGTCGTGCTTGAACGCGTCCATGTACTTGTTGATCTGGAAACCAGCCTCCACGTTGGACATGTCGGTGTAGGCGAAATATTCCCCGAGGAACTGGAAAACGTCGCCATACTCAAGGATAGACTTCGAGAGGCGCTCGTTCTTGACCGGCTTGCCGTTTTTGTCGACCTCGTGATTATCCTTGGCCATCTCGTTGTAGATGTCGACGGTGGGCTTGAACTGTCCCCAGCCGCTGTAGTTCTGGCCGTCGGAAGTGACCCAGCCGGAATAGTCGAGGACGATCCCCGCGAATATGATTCCCGAGGCCCGGGAAGTGCCATAGGTGCCTCCGGCAGCAGGGAATGAGAAACAGCACTCCTTGTTCCAGAAATCCTCGAACTCGGAGGACCAAAGCTGCGAGAAGGAAGGGTTCAGGCCGCGCCCGAACTCGTTCTCAAGCCTGTTCACGAGAGATTCAACCTCCTTCCATGGCTCAAGGTTCCTCTCCTTGCAGACATTGACCCATGTGGCCATGTAGGCCCAGACCTTCGCCTGGTAAGCGATAGCGGAGGCCTTATGTGCCCTGCCGATGTCGCTCCTCCCATAGGTGGTCTCGATAGACCCGTTCCAAGGGAGGTATTCTTCAGCCTTCTTAAGGTCGGAAAGGATGTACAAGTAGTTGTCGACGACCGAAGGCTGCTGCGGAGGGATCTCGTTGTTGTACCCGTCCTCATACTCCTCCCAAGGCTTATAAGGGACTCCAAGGTCTCCGAGACCATGCCTGTACGCTATTGTGAAATGGAGGAAGGCCCTGAAGAAATAGGCCTCTCCGAGGGAGCGGGTCTCAATCTCGGTCAAGGTGGTCCGCGCCTTCTTCTCCTCGAGATGGACTATCACCCACTGGGCTGTGGCCATGGTTCTGTAACACCTCTCATAAATCCAGACCTGGTACTTTTCCTGGGTGCCCATTGTCAGAGTGGCCAATGGATAAAGCTCCGGATAAGTGCGTCCCAACACCACATCGCACGCCCCGGCCTGCTCCCAGAAGATGTCGCGTCCCCACCAATGCTCATCAGACACGTCAGCATAAAAGGTCTTGACGATGTCGACGGCCTCCTGATCGTTGTTGAAATAACTGTTCACATTGGCGGTGCCCATGCTCTTTGTGTCAAGGAAATCCGAGCACGCGCAAAGACTGGACAGAAGCGGTAATACAAACAGCGCTATCTTTTTCATATTCAAATCCTCCATTTTAATAATTCAGCTTGACACCAAGGGAGACAATCCGAGAGACCGGATACTTGACGGCATCGAAGCCATTGACCTCAGGATCCATTCCGGTGTATTTGGTAAAAGTGAAGAGGTTCTCTCCGGAGAGGTAAACCGACATGCTGGCGTTCTTGCTCCTGAAATGATCGGACTTTCGGAGCAGGGACGTGAAGTCGTAACCCAGCGTCACATTCTTCACGCGGAGGTATGACGTGTCCTCGAGATACCAGGTCGAAGGTGTGCTGAAGTTGCCGTTCGCGTCGGCTCTCTTGTACATCGGGATGGTGGCGCCGGTCTTTCCTTCCACCCAGCTGTCTGTCAGGATGCGCCTTTCTTTGTTGGTCAAGGTCGATCCCTCGTTGTAGATCTCATACTTTCCGGCATATAACGCCTGCGCTCCAAGCACCCCCTGAAGCATGACGCTTGCTGAAAGATTCCTCCAGGAACCGCCGAGAGTAAAAGCGTAGGTGGATTCGGGCATGCAGTTGCCCCAATACTCCCGGTCGTCGAGCGTGATCTTTCCGTCACCGTTGTAATCCTTGAACTTGAGGTCTCCTGGCTGGGCGTTAGGCTGGATAAGCTCCCCGTCGAAGGTGTAGGAATAGATCTCGTCCCAGTTCTGGAAAATCCCCAGACACTCAGTCAGATAGTAGGAGCGGATAGGCATGCCTTCTTCCGTGCGGTAAAAATCGGCGATGGCACGGAAATAGCTGGTACCCTCGATCCAGACACCCTTGTCGCCGTTCGCTCCAATGACACCGATGTCGGATACCCAGTTCTTGTTGTAGGAGTAGTTGGCGTTGACAAAATAAGTGAAGTCGCCTTTCCTGTCGTTCCAGCCCACCGTGGCCTCAAAACCGCGGTTGCGGACCTCGCCCTGGTTCACCAGCATCGCATTCAGGCCGATCGATGAGGTCCAGTTCATCGTCTGGCCCTGAATAAGGTTGTAGGTACGTTTGTCGTAGACATCGAAAGACATCGACAGGCGGTCACGGAACATGTTCAGATCAAGGCCAAGGTCAATCTGTTCGCTGGTCTCCCAAGTCAGGCGGCTGTTCAGGGCGCTTCTGAAAGACACCTTGTTTCCAGCCGCGTCCGCTATCTCGGCGCCATAAGGCAGAGCCCAGGAAAGCTCATTATCCGAATTCAGGTCGGCATTCTTGTAATTCACCGGGACAGACCCCAGATTACCGATACGGCCCCAAGACGCGCGAAGCTTGGCGAGAGAGAGAAGGTCTGACTTCGGGAAGAAGCTCTCGTTGGAAAGCTTCCACGCGGCGGTCACCGCCGGAAAGTCCCCGTGATTGCTCTGCTTGGGGAGCCTTGAGGCATAATCCCTGCGCCAGGAGGCGGTCACGAAATAACGGTCGTCGTATGAGTATGCCGCCCTCGTGATCACAGCGACATTGCTGTCAAAACCAGAGTGGCTGTCCGAAGCGGTCACCACACCCGCGTACCGGAGGAACCTGAGATGCTCTTCCTCACTTGCGAGATTGGTTCCGGAGGCGTTCAGGGAGCGGGAATAATCCTTGCCGGCGGTGGTAGCCGCAAGCAGTCCCACAGTGTGCTTCCCGAAGGTTCTGTCATAGGTAAGGGTGTTTTCCGTTTTCCAGGAATAACCCTTGCCTGTCCTGTAGTCAAGATAATTGTTGGCATTTGACTTCCCAACCTCCAAACGCCTCGGATTGAATGATTTGCTGAAGTTTGTAGAAATGTCGTAAGTGAAACGGCTGACAAACTTGAGACCCTTGACTATGTTCCCGACCTCAAGGCTCGTGTTGGTGAAGAAGCGGTCCGATTCCCCGTCGAGCGACTCGGCGATGAGATGCCGGACTGGATTGATCGTCGCGCCATGGGCATCGGCGAAATAAGATCCGTACTTCCGGAAGTATTCAGGATCGGCGGTGGTAGTACCTCCAAAAGTCCCGTCGTCGTTGTAGACAGTCGCTGAAGGAGGCATATTCAAAGCGGAGATCAACACTCCCTCCGTCTGGCTGCCGGTGTCGGCGCCATGGGATTTGCCGGTCGACCAGGTGGCGTCCTCAGTGACCTTGATGTAGTCATTCAGCTTGAATTCGCCCAGGAAACGGCTGCTCAACTTGGTGCTGTAGGTATTCAGAAGGACTCCCTGGTCATCCGTGTAGTTGATAGAGAAGCGGATCTTGACATTTTCCTCGTTGTAGTTGAGCGCAGCGGTGTGGCGCTGGAAGGGAGACGTGCGGAACACCTCGTCCATCCAGTTGGTGCGGGTGGTGGCGATCCAGGGGTTCGTGTCCGGATTCCAGGCGTTAGGGACAGTCAGTCCAGCGCGCTCATAGGAATTGATCCTCATCTCAAGTTCTTCCTCCGCTGTCAAGGGAGTAAGCAGGTTATATGCCTGATGAAGGCCGTATGTCCCGTCGTAAGAGATCGTCACGCCCTTCCGGGCGGACCGTTTTGTGGTCACCAGTATGACTCCTCCCGCTCCTGACTGGGCACCGTAGATAGCGGCGGAAGCGGCGTCTTTCAGAACCACTATGGATTCGACTTCGTTCATCGAGAAGGGAGCTCCGGGAATACCGTCGACAACCCAAAGGACCGAGTCGCCGTTGCGGGATCCCTGGCCTCGGATGACCACAGCCGGAGATGAAGTCGGAGAACCGCCGTCAGCGGTGACAGTCACTCCGGCCACCTGGCCCTGGAGCATTCCGGAAGCCGAGGCGACAGGGCGTATCGACAACTTCTCCACATTATCCACAACTCCGACAGCGGCGGAAAGGTCTTTCTTCTTGGTCTGAGCTCCATAACCCAACGCCACGGACTCCTGCAGCATCTGGGCATCCTCGACCATGACGACATCGATCACTGAGCGTCCGTTAACAGAGATATTCTGGAGCGCGTACCCAAGGCATGAAAACTCGATATTGGCATCGGAAGACACTGAAATAGAATACTTTCCATTTAAATCAGTGATCGCGTTGGCTTTCCCGGAATGTACAACCGCCCCCACCACCGGCCCGAGCTCATCCGTCACGGTTCCTGAGACGGTGATCTGTCGTGTCTGGCGGGACTTAGCTCCTCCGGCCTTCTCCTTGCTCTCGTCCTTGACAAGGTTAATGTTGCGGTTCACGATAGTGGCTACCGTGGAAGTACCCTCGAAGACCTTCGCCAGGATGTCCAGCACGTCCTGGTCAGTGGCGAAGACCGACACTCTGCGTGAAGTGTCCACAGCATCATCTCGATAGATGAATGTGAATCCGCTCTTCTGCTCGATCTGCTTCATCACTTGCGCCACTGTCTGGTTGTCGGCTGAGACCGAGATCTTCCGTGTCTGCGCATCAGCCAACAGCGGTGGCAGAAGGAACGACAGCAGCAGGATAATGGATGTTTTAAGTTTCATAAATAAATGGTTATCAATTATTCATTTTAGTGTCATAATCCTGAGTCAATAGACGATATATCTCTGGTATTCGTCCTCGTCGTTTATCTCAAGAGGTTTGAAGTGGATAGAAGCCACCTCCTCAAGAGTCGAGAGTACCTCATCCAAAGGCTGCCCCGAGAAAGAGCCCGTGTAGGTATCATCAAGGATCTTGTCCCCGCTGATCACGAAACGTATACCGAAGTTGTTACCTATGATCGTCAGCACATCAGACAAGGGGATATGGTTGAAATTGATCTCTCCGGTCCTCCAGGATGTCAGTGATTCGGTGTCCACATAGGAGACCGTCGTTCCGCCGGCACTGAAATCGAGCGAAAGCCTCTGCCCGGGGAACAACTCGGTCGGGCGTCTGCCGCGACCGGTCTTGTCCGTGAACCTTATGCTCCCGGACACCAGGGTGGCCTGAAACTCCGGAGAGTCGGGATAGGCGCTGACATCGAACTGGGTGCCGAGAACCTCGATCTCACAATCTCGCGCGGACACCACAAAAGGATGCCCCTCATCCTTTGTGACATCAAAGAAAGCCTCGCCCTCCAATCTCACTCGCCGCTTACCCTTGCTGAATGACTCTGGATACAGCAATGTGGAGTTGGTGTTCAACCAGACCTTTGTCTGGTCAGGGAGTGTGTACGAGGCCACCTCGCCGTTCCGGGTGTTGACTTTGATAAAAGTCTCTTTATCAGAAGACACAAAATATCCGAGCGACAGCATCAGAGCGGCCGCCGCGACATTCCCAAGGGCACGGGCTACCCTTCTCCGGGTTTTTCTCCAGCGGTCCCCGGCCGTGTTCGCCTCCGCTTTTTTCAGGATGGCCGCACCGTCGCTGTTCTCCGAGATGGAATATTGGGTTATGTATTGCTCAAGCCGACATGCCCTCCTGGCGAGCATGCGGTTATCTTCGGAAGACCTGATCCAGTCCTCGACTTCCTCTTGTTGCCCCGGACTCAAAGTCCCCTGGAAATATCCGGCCAATAGACCTGCCTTGTCGTTATTATCCATAAACCACCTTATAGCTTAAAGACAATCCGCGGCCGGAATACCCTAACCGAAAATATTATTTTTCTGAAAAGTTTTAGAATAAAAATGATACCTTTGTGAAGAATGAAGTGATGTGGGTATGTCGGACTATCTCGATGACTTGCGGCTCGCCGGACTGGTACAATCAAAGGACAGCGCCAACGCTTATAGCATTCTCTATCTGAGATTCTATTCAGCGCTGGCGTCCTATGCGACTATGTTTGTGGGTCCCTCAGAGGCGGACGACATTGTCCAGAACGTCATGCTTGATTTCTGGAACAAGAGAAAATTCATCCACGTCAGGGACTCTCTCGCCTCCTACCTTTTCCAATCCACAAGGAACCGCTGCCTCAACCTGATCAAAAGGGACGGTCTCAACAACAGAATGCTCTCGGATCTCAAGCTTGCGCTAATTGACGAGAGCATAGATTTCAACAGACACGACACATTTGAACTTAAGGCCTTGATCAGCAAGGCTTTGGAGGATTTGCCAGATGAAGTCCGCAGGACCTTTGAGATGAGCCGTTTCGAGGGCAAGACCTATGCGGCAATAGCTTCAGAGACAGGTGTTTCCGTCAAAACCGTGGAATACCGTATCTCAAAAGCGCTCAGGAAACTGGAAACCGAACTGGCTGATTACCTGCCGGTTTTCCCTCTATTCTTCGCCTTCATTTTCAGCCGGTACCAATGACCTCAGCTACGGCTGCTCAGCAGTGCGGCAATGTCGTCCTCAAGCTTTTTCGAGAACTCCTCGTCCCCGTATTTCTTGGCCTCAGAGGCCATGTAATAGATCAGCTGGCAGTTGTATTCGAACTCGTCCTTGTAGTCCGGATAGAAATCGAGGAACAGGACCACCGACTCCTTGAGCTGGCTGTCCAGTTCCAAGGCGACTTCCCTCGCCTTTTCTCCCTTTCCGAGAATATAGTAATACCTCATCATCTCGATGGGGAACAACGCGTTGGAGGACCATCCGAGAAGGCTGTTGTCGTAAGGATACCTGTCGGGCCTCATAACTTTCCGGCACATGTCCAGCGAAGTCTCAGCCCTTTCCGGCTCCCCTGCCTTTATGAAAGCGTTGGCGGAGGAAATGAAGAAATTCCGCATCGACATTACCCCAAGGAAGGTGTACATGTTCTGGTAGTCAATAAGATAGTCATCCCTTGACACCGCGTCGAACTTGAATGTGGAGGTGAGTTTCTGATAAAGGTCATCAGTGTCTACCACACCAAGGTCGAATGTGCCGACCTTGTTCTTGATCGGGGTAAACCTGTATGAGAAGCCATCATACATGAAGTAATCCTTCAGTCCTATCTCAAGCTCGCCACCCTGATTGAGGAAGTTGATCGGCCTGTCCCACTTATAGTTGGACAGAAGATCCAGGATGAACAGCTCGGCTTTGGTGAGTCCGCTCTTGTCCTTGGGGATCTCCAGGACAATCGACTCGGGGATCATGTCAGCGAACTTGGGGCTGACAATCCCGCTCTTGAGGCAGTTCTCCTTGTCCACCGGGACAACCATCTTCCTGGACACCCAATAGTCCAGCTTACGGCCGCTCTGCGCCATCAGCTTGGCGTCAGGATGCTTGAACACCTTGACACACTCCGAAAGGCTCACAGGCTGGTTCCTGCTGTCCTGGATCAGGACCCAGTCATTGGTGCCGTAGAGATATTGCTCCTGGCCGATCGACAGGGAGAGAGGGGCCGCGTTGTTGATAGCGTACCTCATCTGGTCGATGTACCAGTCGGTGCCGAGCAGGGATGTGTTGCAGATGCGCACGTCGTTCCTGATCCCCTCCACCTCCTGGGCGTACCATAGAGGGAAGGTGTCATTGTCGCCGTGGGTGACAAGGATGCCGTGGGGGCCTACCGAGTTGAGATAGTTCCACGCCACCTCCACAGCGGTTCCGCGGTGGCTCCTGTCATGGTCGTCCCACTCCTGGGCGCACATCAGCGCGGGGACAAAAAGACAGCAAGCCGTGACAACCGAGGCCACTGCCGTGGAGTTCCTGGACTTGAGGGCCTCTGAGACCCAGGAGTACAGCGCGGCCACGGCCAGTCCTATCCAGATCGTGAAGGCATAGAAGGACCCGGCGTACGCGTAATCCCTCTCGCGCACCTGGTAAGGAGGCTGGTTGAGATACACCACGACGGCGATTCCAGTCATGAAGAACAGGATGAAAGTGAGCCAGCACCCGCGCTTGTCCTTGTCGAACTGGAACAGCAGCCCCAGGAGTCCGAGCAGGAGCGGGAGGAAGAACAGGTGGTTCTTGCCTTTGTTCTCCCGCAGCCATGTGGGGACATCATCCTGGTTGCCGAGGTGGATCTCGTCGATGAACTTGATGCCGCTCTCCCAGTTGCCCGTGAACATGTCCGGAGCCGGAGCGTGGATCTCGTTCTGGCGTCCCACGAAGTTCCACATGAAATATCTCCAATACATCCATCCGAGCTGGAAGTCGAAGAAAAACCGCAAGTTGGCCCCAAAAGTGGGCTTCTTGTAATCGGCTCCGGGGATCGCGGTTCCCTTGCCGTTCATGTAGCTCAGATAAAACTCCGCCGACTTCTCGTCCGAGCTGTACATCCTCGGGAACAGCATCTTGCCGGAGGGCTCGTAAACCGGCACAGGGGGGCTCTGGACTTTTTTGTATTTCCCGTTCAACGGAGCCCAAAATGTGTCGTACTTTATCTCACACGGGGCGCCGAAATACTGGCCATACACAAGCGGGACAGTGCCGTATTGCTCGCGGGAAAGATACCTAACCAATGTGAAGGCATTGTCCGGCTGGTACTCGTTGGTCGGGGTCTTGGCGCAGGAGCGGATGACCACCACGCTGAATATCGAAAAGCCTATCAGGATGGTCGTGACACAAAGCAATGCCGTGTTCCAGAACACTTTACCCTTTTCCAAGGTCTTGAAAAGTCCCCAGAAACAGACCCCGATGAGAGCCAGCATGAAGAATGCCGAGCCGGTATTGTATGGCAGCCCGAACCCGTTGACGAACGCGAGGTCGAAATACGCCGCTATCTTGGGAAGCCAAGGGATCATGATGAAGAACATGAAACCGATGAACACCGCCGAGAGGGCGAGGATCTTGACGCACTCCCAGAAACTGTATGGCTTGTCCTCCCTGATCTTGTAGTAGTACATGAACACGATGGTCGGCAAGGCGAGCAGGTTGAGGACATGGACACCGATCGACAGCCCGAAAAGGAAGGCTATCAGGACAATCCAGCGGTTGGCGTACCTGCGGTCCTCCGCCTCGTACCACTTCGTCATCGCCCAGACGACCAAAGCGGTGAACAGGGAAGACATCGCGTAGACCTCTCCCTCCACGGCAGAGAACCAGAATGTGTCCGAGAAAGTGTACGCCAGAGCTCCCACGGCGCCGCTGCCGAAAACCGCGATGGCCTGGCCGGTCGTGTAGTCCCCGTCGCTTCCGTCAGGATTCTTTTTCGGCCGGACCAGCCTTTTCGCGAAATACACGATGGTCAGGTAAAGGAAGAAGATGGTCAAAGCCGAGCAGAGGGCGCTCATGCAATTGACCATCACAGCCGCGTGTGACGCTCCTCCGAACATGGAGAAAATCCTGGCGATGATCTGGAACACAGGGTTTCCCGGGGGGTGGCCGACCTCAAGCTTATACGATGAGGCGATGAACTCGCCGCAATCCCAGAAGGAAGCGGTCGGCTCGATGGTGGAGAGATATGTGAACGCGGAGACGAGAAACACCGCCGCCGCGGTCAGATGGTTCCATTGTCTGAATTTTCTGCTGTCCATAAATTAAAAGGCATATTCCGGACAAATTTACAAAAAGATATAAAAGGTTTACCTATCTTCGCGAAAATATCCTTGACAAAATGAAGCCGGACAACGACTGGAAACAAAGACTCGGAGTGGTCTATTCGACCAACCCGGATTTCGAATATGACTCGGCCGTGAGCGAGGAGCCCCAGACCTTGCCTCCCTCCCGCCAACGCCTCATCGTGTCCATCGACAGGCGCGGCCGCGGGGGCAAGCAAGTGACACTCGTCAAAGGTTTCGCGGGTTCCCAAGAGGACCTCTCAGCCCTTGGACGCGAGCTGAAGGTGAAGTGTGGCGTGGGGGGCTCGGCGAAGGACGGACAGATCGCGATCCAAGGAGATCTCAGGGATAAAGTCACGGCCATCCTCAACGGGTTGGGTTACAACGCCAAAAGAGGCAACTGAGGTCATGGGCACGATTGGCAATCCGGTTTTTTGCGCCCTGGTGGTATTCTTCACTCTTCTTTTCCTGTTGAACCTGAAGAGTTTCCTGAAGATTATCCCATCGCTGTGGGACTGTGTTGTCAGGTGGAAAGGCAACCTGGATCTTGAGAACAGCATACAGCTGTGCAGGAGCCGGAACTGGATCGCCGCCATCCTTTTCCTCCCCATGTGCATGCTTGTGTATGCCTTCGGCCTTTACACTCCCGGTTTTGTCGTCAACCTGCCTCCTTCACTCCAGTTAGCCGCCGTGGCGGGTGTCTTCCTGGTGTACCTCGCGCTAAGGACCTTCCTCAACTGGCAGCTTGAGATGCACAATTACGGCACAAGCGTCTTCACCGCCGCCAACAGGTCGTTTTATAACTACTGCATCATCTTGTTCTTCCTTCTCTTTCTCTCAGGAGGGGTTCTTTCAGTTGTTTTCCGCGACGGGAGGCTTGTGAGGACCATAATGCTTTGGGAGACAGGGCTGACCTACGCCGTCTACATATTTAGGAGAGGACAGATTTTCGCGTCGTGTCGCGATCCTTTTTCGACATTTTTGTATCTTTGCAGCCTTGAATTGCTTCCGACCGCCGCGTTGGTCATCTCGGCCAACCTGTTATGAGACCGGCCCTCGGGATTTTTGAATGGAGAACTTTATGGATATCCGCAAGATTTTGATCTCTCAACGCGCCCCCATCAATGAGGCCCCGTATGTCTCTCTGAAGGAAAAATACGGCGTGGACATTACCTTTCGTCGTTTTTTTCTGATTGAACCTTTGACTTCCAGGGAGTTCAGGGCGCAAAGAATCAATATTCTCGACTACACCGCCATAGTTTTCTCCTCCCGCCACGCCATCGACGCGTTCTACGGGCTTTGCGAGGAGCTGAGGGTAAAAGTGCCTGAGACCATGAAATACTTCTGCACCACCGAGGCTGTCGCGATGTATCTCCAGAAGCACATTGTCTACCGGAAGCGCAAGATTTTCTTCGGCAACGGGACCCCCGAGTCCATTCTGGACCAGATCGGGGCAAAGCACAAGGGAGAGAGATTCCTCGTCACCCAGTCCGACTCCAACGGGAGCACCGCTCTCACCAAGCTGTTCGACGCCCAAGGAATCGCCTACAAAACCGCGGTTTTCATCAAGAGCGTGCCCCAGGACCTGAGGGACCTGGAGTTGAAGGAATATGACATGGTCGTGTTCTATAACCCCTACGATGTCAAGTCCTTGTACGAGAATTTCCCGGATTTCGAGCAGGGTGACATCCAATTTGTCTCTTTCGGCAAGTCCATAGTGAAAGCTATGGAAGAGTCCGGACTCTCTATCGCCGTCAAGGCTCCCACCCCCGAGGCTCCTTCTGTGGCGAGGGCCATCGAGCTCTATCTGCAGGAACAACAATAGCCTGTCATGGAGACTCTTCCGAAATCCCAACGCCTGAGCGGCAGGTCGGCGGTTTCGGCTTTGATGTCGAAAGGCCGCTGGGGATTCTCCGGTAGCCTGAAGTATTGCTATCTCAGGAATGAGCCGTCCACCGGAGCCAACCGTATCATGGTCTCGGTCCCGAAGCGCTTTTTCAAGCGGGCCGTGAAGAGAAACCTCCTCAAACGTAGGATGCGCGAGGCTTACAGGACCCAAAAGACCCTGCTCGCCCCTTCCTCCACAGACATCTTGTTTCTGTACAACTCCAAGAACGTCAGTAACTTCCAGACGATAAAGGAAGAGGTGGCGCTCATCTTGAAAAAAATATCTGATGAAGGATAGCTACAGCATACCCGCCTGGCGTCGGACCTTGAGGAACGTACTCTCGGCTCCTTTTCTCGGGCTGATCTGGTTTTACAGGACTTGTATCGGGCCGTATATCCCCAAGACATGCCGGTTTGAGCCGTCGTGCTCCACCTACGCCCTTGAGGCTTTCCGGAAATGGGGTCCTTTCAAAGGCTTGTACCTGACTGTGTGGAGAATCCTCCGCTGCAACCCGTGGGGAGGCAGCGGATACGATCCGGTACCATAATAAGATTCAGAAGCGGAAGGCCGCTATTTCCTCGAACGGAGACGGTAAGCGCTCTCTACCAGGAGCTGGTCCCGGAAAATACGCCTCGCTGCCATAATGTCAAAAATGGCGGCGATCAGCGGGAGTATCGCTGTCCAACGGAACAGGACTCCGTCACCCGCGGCCAGGTAATCAAACACCAGCCACCCTTGCAGACCGAGCAGCACGAGAGCGGCAAGAACCGCTGTGCGCATCTGGAACACCCTGACCTTGAAAGCGGTCAAGGAGAGAAGCTGGAGCAGCCCCGCCACAATGAGCAATATGAGGTAGGGAATAAACGCCACATATTTGACCTCATCAACGCGCGTTCCGACGGGACCTACTGTAAAGGACTTCACGCTGAAGAATAGCGCGGCCACCAAGCCGAGCGCGACCACAAGATACAATGTCTGGATTCTTTGCCACATACCGCGAAAATAGTTATTTCCGACGATTTTTTTCTATATTTGGAGGATAAACTAATGATCACGACCATGAGAATACCCGCGTCCGAGCTGATAATCAATTCCGACAATTCCGCGTTCCATATCCATCTCCGTCCAGAGGAACTTGCTGACATAGTGATACTTGTCGGCGACCCTGGCAGGGTTGACATGATCGGGCAATACCTTTCAGACGTTGAGTTCCGCCATGCCAGCCGCGAGTTCGTGTCCACCACCGGGCGATACAACGGCAAACGCCTCACCGTGCTATCCACCGGTATCGGCACCGACAACTGCGACATTGTGATGACAGAGCTCGACGCCCTCGCTAATGTGGATTTCGGGACAAGGGCGGTAAAGGAAGACCACAGGGAGCTGACAATCCTGAGGATAGGCACCACAGGGGCGATCCAGGAGGACATTCCGATCGGGGCACCTGTCTTCTCGCATTACTCGATCGGCTGCGACGGATTGCTCAACTGGTACGCGGGGAGGAACAATGTCACTGACAAAGAGATGGAAGAGGCTTTTGTCCGGCACACTGGATGGGACAAACACCTTCCCGCCCCTTACTTCGTGAAAGCCAGCGAGGATCTCATAAGGCGCTTCGAGGACTGCACTGTGAAAGGAATGACAATCTCCGCCTCCGGGTTTTACGGTCCCCAGGGAAGAGTGGTGCGCCTGGGCCTGGCTATGCCGGATATGCTTGAGAGATTCGAGTCCTTCCGATTCGGGGACTATAGGATCACTAATTTCGAGATGGAGAGCTCCGCGGTGGCCGGATTGGCAAGACAGCTTGGTCACAAGGCCGGCACAGTGTGCTGCGCTATCGCCAACAGGTATCTCAAGAGCAGCGACCCGGACTACAAAGCGATGGTCAAGTCACTCGTGGAGCTGTCACTTGAGAGGCTGACGAGGTAGCTCTTCACTGTTGAATCTCGCCAAGACATTCGCCTCATAAGTCTTCGTGACCGGGATGGGAGGGATCGAGTCATTGTCCAGATCCAGCTCGTATCCATCCTTCTCCTTCCGCAAGACTTTCACCTTGTCCATGTTCACGATGTACTTCCGGTGGCATCTCACGAGGCTGCTCCCCCTGAAGCTTTCCTCGACCGTCTTCATCTTGCTGCGGATCATATATCTCTTCAAATCGCCCCTGCTGTCAGTGTACCGGACGATGATATAGTTGTCGTCGGACTCCATATAGTACAGACTGGATGCGCTCACGCACAGCTTCAGGTTTCCGCTGTTGTCAAAAAGGGTGATCTTCTCGAGCCTTGAGGGAAGGACGTTCTCGTCGAGGACCACATTCCCGTAGTTCATCAGGCGGATGGTCTGGTTCTTATCCTGCAGAGCGAAGTACATTCCGGCCAGTATGTCCGGGATTATCAATGAGATGGTACCATAAAGAAGGGCGTTCCCGAGGGTTCTCGGAAACTGGTCCCATCCGATCCCCGTGATCGTGACAGTGATGAAAGAGTACGCCAGGCAGATGACTATGACCTCCGCGACACACCAAGTCACATAGCCGAGATATGTCATCGGGATCACATTCCGGGTCCGATACATCAGCAAACGGCTCAAGGAAACCAGCGTAAGGGAGCCCGTGGCGAAAAGGACCGTGAAAACGAAAAACCGGGAATTGCCGAGCGCCATCCAGCTGTTGTGTGAGAAAGGAAGGCTCAGGAGGAGGAACACTATAGAGAAAAACGCCGCGAATGTCACGGTGTAGATCAGCTGGTATTTCCCCCTGAGAAAGTCAGGTAATCTCTTGGATGATTGCGCCATCGTGTCTGTTTGAGATACAAATATAGCACTTTTTCGGGAATATGAATCCCTTGGATTTCACCCCAAATACCACCAGTTTGCCACATTTACGCGCGCATGGCGCGAAAGTCGGGTCTTTCGCCACAATTATTTTGACACCAGAAGGAAGATTGGTATTTTAGTGGCGAGAAAAGAAAACATCTATATGAGAATCGTCGGAACTGGAAGCGCGCTTCCTAAAAAAACAGTCACTAACGAGATGCTCTCGGAGTTTCTGGACACCAGTGACGAGTGGATCACCACCCGTACCGGCATCAAATCCAGACACGTCATCTCCGATGAGAACATAGAGGATCTCGGTGCCGAGGCCTCGATGAAAGCGTTGGAGATGGCCGGACTTGGAGTGGAAGACATCGACCTTTTCATCGTGTCCAACGTGGTCTCCGAGCATATAACCCCAGGAATGAGCTGCGTCGTGGCGGAAAAGATAGGGCTCAGCTGCCCTATGTTTGACATCAACTGCGCCTGTCCGGGCTTCATTTACGCGATTGACATGGCGGAAGCTTATTACAAGGCCGGGAAAGTGAAGAACGTCCTCATCGCCTGTGTCGAGGAACCCACCAGGATGCCCAGCTGGCAAGACAGGTCCACTTGTGTCCTGTTCGGAGACGGGGCGGGAGCGGTGGTCCTCTCGGAGGGCGACAATATCAAGGGGACCAAACTGAAGTCCGAGCCGGACTCTGACAAGCTTTTCATGAGAAGAACCCTTGAATCGACCCCCTACATCAACAAGGCGGAGTCCGATATTCCTCTCCAGATGAGGGGACGCGAGGTGTTCCGCTTCGCTGTGGAAGCCTGCACAAACGGGGTCAAGAGCCTCCTCGACGAGGTCGGTGTCAAAAAGGAGGATGTCTCCTGGTTCATGGTCCACCAGGCCAACAAGAGGATCATTGACTCCATCATTGACTTCATGCAGGTACCCTCGGAAAGGTTCCCTGTCAACATACAGGACCACGGCAACTCATCATCGGCCTCCTGCCCCATCCTTTTGGATGAATGCAACCGGAAAGGCATGTTCAAGAAAGGTGACATCGTGGTTTTGAGCGCTTTCGGGGCGGGTCTCCTGTCCGGAGCTGCCGTTGTTGAGTGGTAATCTCCACTTTAATCGTTATATTCGCGATCTGTTTAACCGTTATAAAAGAATAATAAATCATACATGGACAAAAGAGTAGTTATCACAGGTATGGGCGTCATCTCCCCTGTCGGGAATGATGTCGACACTTTCTGGAAAAACCTTTGTGAGGGTTACTGCGGGATTGAAGTCATCGAAAGCGAGGATACAGAGCAGCTTCCGGTGAGAATAGCCGGAAAAGTCAAGGAATTCCACGCCGAGGAGTATGGTATGGACAAGCCGTTCATACGCAAACAGGACCTGTTCACGCAGTTCGGCGTGGCCGCCGCGTACCAGGCTGTCAAACAGTCCGGACTCATCTCCGAGGGAGAAGGAAAGAATATCGATCCTTTCAGGTTCGGTGTTTACTTCGGATCCGGCATCGGAGGATTCGCCACCCAGTACAGGGAGATGGCGAAGATGATCGACGACCCCTCCGGGCAATGGATATCCCCTCTTTTCATTCCGACAATGATCTCGAACATCGCGGCCGGGCAGATCGCCATCCTCAACCACGCGGAGGGTCCTTGTCTGGACATCGTGACGGCCTGCGCCACTTCCACCAACGCGATGGGAGAGGCTTACAGGGCCATCAAGCACGGCTACGCGGATGCCATAATCACCGGTGGAAGCGAGAACGCGACCATCCCGATCGGTATCGCCGGATTCGCCAACCTCAAGGCACTCTCAAGATCCACAGACCCTAAGTACGCGTCCCTGCCGTTCAACGCCAACAGGGCCGGATTCGTGATGGGAGACGGCTCAGCCGCCCTCATTCTCGAGGAATACGAGCACGCCAAAGCCCGCGGGGCCGTGATTCTCGGGGAAATGGTCGGCTACGGCAACACCTGCGACGCCTATCATTCCACCGCCCCCAGGCCGGACGGCACCACCCAGGCAAGATGTATCGCTCTCGCCCTCGAAGAGGCCGCTTTCGACAAGGACAAGGATGTCCTCTACATCAACGCCCACGGAACCGGCACGAAACTCAACGACGTGGCCGAGACCCAGGCCTACAAGAACGCCCTCGGAGATTTCGCCTACAAAGCCCACATAAGCTCCATCAAGTCAATGACCGGCCACATGTTCGGGGCCGCAGGGGCCGCCGAGGCTATCGCTACCCTCCTCGCGCTTCGTGACGGGATCTGTCCTCCCACGATCAACCTGGACACTCCCGATCCCGAATGTGACCTGGATTACACACCCAACAAGGCCGTCAAGGCCGACCTTACTCTCGGCATTTCCGATTCATTCGGCTTCGGAGGTCACGACGCCTGCGTCGCTTTCAGGACATGCGAGGACTAAACACACACAAAAATGGCAGAAGTACTTAGCAAAGAAGACATTAAGAAGTTCCTTCCCCATAGGGAGCCTATGCTCCTCATCGAGGAGGCGTATATCGACGAGCAGGGCCTGGCCCACTCCAAATACAAGATCAAAGAGGATGAGTTCTTCACCAGGGGACATTTTCCCGGCAACCCTGTGGTTCCGGGTGTCATCCTTTGCGAGATCATGGCACAGAGCTGCGCCATCCTGGTCAAGGATGAGATTCCCGGCAACATAACCCTTTACGCCGGGATCGACAAGGTCCGTTTCAAGAACTCGGTGAAGCCTGGCGACGTGTGCGAGGTTACCGCGAGTCTCGATGACAGGCGCGGGCAACTGTTCTTCTGCTCCGCGAAGCTGGAGGTGAACGGGAAGCTCTGCTGCAAGGGTCTGCCATCCTTCGCGCTGGTTCCGATCCAGGAATAAGCGTCATGGAATACCGGAGACTTGGCCCTGGAGAGTCCGAGGACATCTCTTCGAGGATTCTATACGAGGACAATCATATCCTTGTGTTCAACAAAGTCCCCGGCGAGATTGTCCAGGGGGACAAGACTGGAGACGAATGCCTGGCTGAGACCTTGAAAGCGTACATCGCCCAAAGGGACTCAAAGCCAGGCAAAGTCTACCTGGGGATACCGCACCGTCTGGACAGGCCTGTCAGCGGCATTGTCGTTTTCGCCAAAACATCCAAGGCCTTGTCGAGGCTGTCCGAGATGTTCAGGACCGGGAACATGCACAAGACCTATTGGGCCCTATGCTGCGGTACTCCAGCCAGCGAGGCTGGGGAGCTTACCGATTGGCTGGTCAGGAACGAGAAGATCAACAAGAGCTTCATTTCCAAGGCTGGTGTCGCTGGAGCGAAAGAAGCCAGACTGCGCTACCGGCTTCTGGGCAGGACGGACCGCTACTCCCTTGTCTCCGTCCAGCTCCTGACTGGCCGCCACCACCAGATCCGCTGCCAACTCGCCGCGATGGGATGCGCCATAAAGGGTGACCTCAAGTACGGGGCTCCCCGCTCAAATCCCGACGGAGGGATCTGTCTTCATTCCAGGGAAATCCGCTTCACCCATCCCGTAAAAAAGGAGGAGATGACGCTGTTGGCGCCACCTCCATCCTCCTGGAAAGGCCTTGAGCCTTACTTATAGTCATCGACCTTTTCCCGCGCGTCCACGGCTTTCTGGCGGGCGGCCTCAGTTTTCTTCTCGGCTTTTCGCGCCTCCTTCTCTGCTTTCTTGCGGGCTTTGTCCTCCTTGGCCTTGGCTTCCTTGGCCTCCTGGGCGGCCTTGGCGGACGCTATAGTGGCCTCAGTACCCTCGGAACGTCTGCGACTCTGGGTCTTATCCTTGGACGCCTCTTTGGCCGAGCGCCCCTTAAGGGTAGCGTAGAAAATCACCTCGTACCTCCCCCTTGTCTTCTTATAGACAAAGAACGAGTCCACCACGTCATCCTCCGGATACCCATAAAGAGCGTCTGACCTCGCCTCCGCCTTGGCGATATTCAGATCCTTATGAGAGGATTTCCCGACGACCTCAACGGAGTTTTTGGTGGAATACTTGGATGTCAGGTAACCGTTGACGGCATCCTCAAGCTTGATGTTGTCCAATGACTTGTAACCTTCCGACTTGAGATATTTAACCTCAACCTTGGTGTCTTTCTTGGCCTGCTTGACCGCTTTCCTGCTTTGTGCCCCGCAAGGAGCCAGGACAGCGAGTCCCAGCAGTAGAGTAATGATTATTCGTCTCATATTCGTGTAATTGATTATCAATGCGAATATACGAAAAACATCATAATCTGCCAATACGTTCCAAGGAGTGCTCCTGGAGCCATTCAGAAGGAGTTTTACCGGTGTTGACTTTGAAAGCCATATTGAAAGATACTGTGGAGTTGAAGCCGGACATTGAGGCCACCTCCCCGACCTTCAGTCTCGGGTCCTTCTTGAAGAGAGAGAGGGCATATTGGATGCGATGGTAATTGATGAACTGCCGGAAGTTCCTTCCGGACAATATATTGATGGTGCGGGATAAATAGAGCTTGTTCGAATACAACTCCCCGGCCATGTCCTCCATGTGGAAAGACGGGTCGAGATACGGTTTCTTCTCATTCATGTACAGCATGACCCGGTTGTAAAGGTTGTTCATCTTCTTGTCCTCCTCAGCCTTGTCGATGAAGGATGTCCTGAGATTCCCTTTTATTATGTCCTTCACCTTCTTTTCAGTTTCCGCGTTCAGCACCAGCGTCCTCCCTGTCATGTCCCTGGTATACAATATCCCGTAAAGGATCATGAGCAGCACCACGCATGTGACGGTCATGATCTCGCCGGCGTTTCCAGGCAGGAGCACCGCGCAGACAGAGTAGAGAGCCAGACACAGGAAACAATGGGAGTACATGAAACGTGAATAATCCTCGAGATTGTGCCAGACCGCGGTGTTCCTGAAGAACAGCCTGATTCCTCCGAGCCTCTTGTATGCCACGGACAAGAAATACAGGTTGAACACAACGAGCATGACAACATACGAGAAGAAAATCCTTCCGGACCGGAAAGATGTGTTCATGGAGGGGAAAAGCAACGAGAAAAGGAACGACAACACCACGGCGGCGACAATGAGCAGGGTAGTCCACAACGAGACCGACGGTTTCTCGAAAGAACATGGATACATCAGAAGGATCTCGACCACAGCCATAATGTCGAGAAGAAAGTGTCTCGTGTCTACCGGATCCGGCGAGAGCGTCTCCAGGACAACAAGCGCGGTCCCCGTGGCCCCGGCCATAGCCCTTATAGCGAAGTGTCTCGCGCCGCGGGAGCGGCTTTTCGAGAAATCATAAAAGAAGAAATAAAGAAATTCGACGATCAGGGAGAGGGCAATGATTATCGACATTTTGTTCAAGGTTGGTTTGAATATCCGGTTTAGTTTTTCGGGCATGAAATTAACCAGAAAAACAAAAACGGGAACCCCCGGCTTGGTGGTAAGCCGGGGGTATCTTTCAAAAATAGTCTGAAAAAATCA
>JAFVED010000008.1 GCA_017478125.1 Bacteroidales bacterium
TATTTCCAACAGGCAGTCCATTACAACTCTCTGACTAACCTCGCAGTGGCCAATATGCACATCAGGGAGATCAAGCCGGAGGCTGTCACTATCGCTTAGGATGACAGCGGGAATGCGGGTCTCGCGTCCCCCATCGAGGCCGGAGGAGTGGGTTTCGGTTTCAGAATGGCCATGGGGATCGCCGACCACTGGATCAAGTGGATCAAGGAGAAGCCGGACGAGCAGTGGAGTCCGGGTGAGATCTGGTACGAGCTTACCAACAAGCGCTCCGATGAGAAGACCATCAGCTACGCCGAGTGTCACGACCAGGCTCTTGTCGGTGACAAGACTATTATTTTCCGCCTGATTGACAAGGACATGTATTACTCGATGGAGAAAGGTTCGGAGAATATGCTTGTCGACAGGGGGATCGCCCTCCACAAGCTGATAAGGCTCTCCACCCTGGCCACGGCGGGTAACGGCTACCTCAATTTCATGGGCAACGAGTTCGGTCACCCCGAGTGGATAGATTTCCCGAGGGAAGGCAACGGGTGGAGCTTTGACCACGCCAGGAGGCTATGGTCGATAGCGGACAATGAGCTTCTTCGCTACGGATGTCTGAGGGAGTTTGACAAGGCCATGATCGGCCTTGCCAAGCGGTATGGGATATTGTCCGCCAGGCCGGAGCTGATCAGGGCGGATGAGGAAAAGAAAATCTTGATATTCAAGCGTAAAAACCTTATCTTCGCGATGAATTTCAACCCGGTGGACTCTTTCGCCGATTATGGCTTCCAAGCGTCTCCGGGCAAGTATGTGAAAGTGCTGGATTCCGACGATGAGAGGTTTGACGGGTTCTCGCGGCTTGCCGCTGACTCGGAACATTTCACCATCGGCGGTGTCTTGAGCGTTTATCTGCCGAGCCGTTGCGCGCTCGCGCTCGAATATGAAGAATAGTTAATACGATTATGGCTTTTTTGAAATTCAACAAGTCCGAGCTGGTCAATCTCTCATACTCTCTGAAGAGGGAGATCATCAGCGCCAATAAGACCGGAGCCTATTGCAACACATCAATAGTCACTTGCAACACCAGGCGTTATCATGGTCTCCTGGCGGTCCCGGTGGACAATTTCGGGGGCAGGGAGCACCTGCTGCTCTCCTCTATGGACGAGAGCCTTGTCTTGAACGGCAAGCAGTTCAACCTTGGGATACACTGCTACGGCGATGTCTATGAACCCCGGGGGCACAAGTACATCATTGATTTCGAGGCTGATCCGGTGCCGAAAGTCACTTACAAAGTGGGTGGGATGGTTTTGACCAAGACCATCCTTCTCGTGCCGGACGCCGATCAGGTGATGGTCCGTTACGATCTCCTCAACGCCCCTGCCAAAGTCAAGCTGTTTCTTACTCCTTTCCTGGCTTTCAGGGACATACACGCGTTGACGGTGGAGAATCCCTCCGCCCGTCAGCAGGGCTGGGAGGTGGCGAATGGCATGGCCTGGAATCTTTACGATGGTTTTCCGGACCTGAATATCCAATTCAACACCAAGGAGGCTGTGTTTGTCTCGACCCCGTGCTGGTACAAGGGAGTGACTTACTCCGATGAGTACAGGCGCGGCTATGACTGCCGCGAGGACCTGTATGTCCCCGGTCATTTCGAGGTCGGCATGAGGGAGGGCGACGCTGTGGTGTTCTCAGCCTCAGTCTCCGCTGTTGCGCCCTCCGGCCTTAAGCGCCATTTCGACTCCCTTGTGGCGAAAGCTCCGGAGATCACCTCATATCACGACCAGCTGGCGCGTTGCGCCGACCTCCTCATACAGGACAGGAACGGCAAGAAGAAGGTCACGGCCGGGTTCTCCTGGATGTACACCGGACTGTTGAGGGAGACCCTTATGGCTGCCCCCGGCCTCACTCTGTTCGCCGCCGGCAAGCGGGACTCTTTTGAGGAGATACTTGACAATCTGATCGCTGACGAGCAGGAGAGGCTGTTCCATAAGACAACCCAGGTCGAGGCTCCGCTCAGGATGTCTGCCGCTCTCAAGCAGTACATTGAGCTTGGCGGTGACGGCAAACACGTGTGGGACAAGTACGGTGCGGTCGTGAAAGGGATTCTCGAGAGCTACCTGCCAGGAAGGCGGACAGAGGTGACGATGCACCCCAACGGTCTTCTCTGGGCCCAGCTCGAAGGATGGGCGCTGTCATGGATGAACGCCTACATTGACGGCCGTCCTGTCACCGAGAGGGCCGGGTACCAGGTCGAGACCAACGCCCTGTGGTACCACTCCATCGCTTTCGCCCTTGAGATGGAGCGGAAATACGGCGAGCCAGACGGCTCCTTCGTCAAGGATTGGACGAGGATCAAGGCTTTGGTCAAGGAGAATTACCAGCCGGTGTTCTGGAATGCCAGGGCAGGTTATCTGGCCGATTATGTCGATAACGCCGGACAGCACCTTGAGGTGCGTCCGAACATGATCTACGCGATTGTGGAGGAGGACATGCCGGTCGAGCCTGAGGTCGCGTCCGCGATTCTCCATGTGATTGACAGCGAGCTGGTGACAAGGCGCGGCATCCGTACCCTCTCCCCCAGGAGCGTGGACTACAAGGGAGTCTATGAAGGGTCTCAGCGCGACCGTGATCTCGCTTATCACGGCGGCAGCACCAGGGTATTCCTTCTGGCCCCTTACATCTGGTCCGGCTTCCGGTTCAAGGGACCCTCTTTCGTCAAGAAAGCCGAGTGGCTGGTCGAAGGGTTCTACCAGGATCTCAATAAGCATGGGGTCGGGGCCTTCTCCGAGCTCTATGACGGTGATCCGCCCCACGAGCCGCACGGGGCTATATCCTCGGCGCTGAGTACCTCGGCTCTGCTTATGGCCGATTACGCTATCTCAAAATACAAGAAGGAGGAATAAACCATGAGAGTTCTGATGTTCGGTTGGGAGTTCCCTCCCCATATCGCCGGAGGTCTGGGCACCGCGTGTTACGGGATAGTGAAAGGACTCGCCGAGAATGGTGTCGAGACGATTTTCGTCATGCCTTCCGCCTCGGGAGACGAGGACGGGAGTGTCGCTACCATCATTGACGCGAGTGATGTCCCCGTGGTGAGCGTGGCCTCCACTGTCGACGAGTTTCTTGACAAAGTCCGCTTCGTCCGGGTGGGCTCGAACATGATTCCATACACCAATCCGGACGAGTTCTATGAGCTGGTGGAGGCCGGCAAACGGCACAGTGAAGTCTCGGAAGACAAGATATACGGTTCCAAATACCGTTTTTCCGGCAAGTACGGTTCCAACCTGCTTGAGGAGGTCGCGAGGTACGCTATGGTCGGCGGCACTATAGCCGTTGAGCACAAGGATGAGTTCGATGTCATTCATGCCCATGATTGGCTTACGTATCTTGCGGGGATTGCCGCTAAGGAGTTGACAGGCAAGCCTTTGGTTGTCCATGTCCACGCGACCAGCTTCGACCGTGGCACGGAGGACATGATCGACTCGCGCGTCTTCAGCATCGAGAAGCGGGGCATGGAGGCGGCGGACAAGGTGATGGCCGTGAGCGACCTCACCAGGAATATTGTCATCAACAAATACGGGATATCCCCGGACAAGGTTGTCACTGTCCACAACGCCGTCGATTTCAGCGGCAGGGAGAATCTGCATGTCGAGAGGGGAGTGAAGGACAAGGTGGTCACCTTCTTGGGAAGGATCACGTTCCAGAAGGGTCCCGAGTATTTCATCGAAGCGGCCGCAAAGGTGTTGAAAAGGACCTCCGGAGTCCGTTTCGTGATGGCTGGCAGCGGAGACATGATGAACCGCTGCATCCGTCACGCCGCCCGGCTGGGCATATCCGACCGCTTCCATTTCACGGGTTTCCTGCGCGGGGACGATGTGCGGAAAATGTTCGCCCTTTCGGATGTCTACATCATGCCGTCTGTATCCGAGCCTTTCGGGATTTCCCCGCTCGAGGCCATGAGAAGCAATGTCCCTTCGATAATCTCCAACCAGAGTGGCGCCGCGGAGGTGCTCAAGTACGCCTTCAAGGTCGATTTTTGGGATGTCGACGCCATGGCGGATGACATATATGCCCTTCTGAACTATCCGGCTCTCGCCGATTTCGCCGCGAAGGAGGGTTATGAGGAAGTCAACCGCCTGAAATGGAACCATGCCGCGGCGAAGATGAAAAAAGTATATGAATCTGTCATTAAATAACCAGCCATGAAAAAGAGTGTCTGTCTATATTTCCAGGTCCACCAGCCCACAAGATTGAGGCTATATCGCTTTTTCGATATCGGCAAAGACTCTCATTATTACGACGACTACACCGACAGGACCATCCTCCACAGGATCGCCCAGAGGTGCTATCTCCCGATGAACCAATTACTTCTGGATCTGATTAAGCAGTACGGCAAGGATTTCAAGGTCAGTTTCTCAATCACCGGATCCGCTCTTGAGCAGTTCGACAGGTACGAGCCGGAAGTGGTCAGGAGTTTCAAGGAGCTCGCCGACACCGGCCAGGTGGAGTTTCTGGCCGAGACTTATTACCATTCCCTCGCCTCCCTCGCCAATGAGTGTGAGTTCAGGCATCAGGTGGAGAAGCATGTCAAGGCCATAGAGGACCATTTCGGTGTGACTCCCAAGGTCTTCAGGAATACGGAGCTGATCTACTCGGACACTATCGGGAGACAGGTTTATGATCTCGGATTCAAGACCATGCTGACGGAAGGTGCCAGGCACATTCTCGGATGGAAGAGTCCCCATTTTGTCTATACCAACCCATTGGAGCCGGGTTTAAGGCTCCTTCTCCGTGACTACCGGATGAGCGACGACATCGCTTTCCGTTTCTCCGACAGGGGCTGGGAGGACTGGCCCGTGACTGCTGAGAAATTCCTCTCGTGGCTAAAATCCGCTGACGGGGATATTGTCAATCTGTTCATGGATTATGAGACCTTCGGAGAGCATCAGAAGGAGTCTTCGGGCATATTCGATTTCATGAGGTATCTTCCCGGGGCGGTCCTCGCGGACGGCGGTTTCGAGTTCACTACCCCTACACTCGCCACCCGCAGGCACAAGCCGGTGGCTGAGATCGAGGTTCCGGATCCTATCTCTTGGGCTGATGAGGAGAGAGATGTGACCGCGTGGCTCGGAAACGAGCTCCAGCAGGACGCTTTCAACAAGCTCTACGAGCAATCCGAGAAACTCGCTCTCCTGAACAATGCCGTCCTTTGGGAGGATTTCGGCCATCTGCAGGAGAGTGACCACCTCTATTACATGAGCACCAAGTTTTTCTCTGACGGAGAGGTTCACAGCTATTTCAATCCTTACAACACTCCCTACGAGGCGTTTATCAATTACATGAACGCCTTGAGCGACTTTATCATCAGGATAGACGACGCGGTCGCGACTTTCGGTCAGGAGCCGGCTCCGAAGGAGAAAAAACCATCAAAGAAAAAGAAGTAAATGGCAAAAGAACTGATCAATCCAGACTACCTTTTCGAAGTCAGCTGGGAAGTCTGCAACAAGGTAGGAGGCATTTACACTGTCATAGCGACCAAGTCGCTTTATCTGAAAAGCCAGCTCCACAAGCATCACATTCTGGTCGGTCCGGATGTGTGGATGGACACGGAGAGCAATCCTGATTTCATAGAGGACAACCACCTTTTCACCCTATGGAAGGCCCATGCCGCTTCCGAGGGACTTCGTGTCCGGGTAGGAAGGTGGAACGTCCCTGGCCGTCCGATCGCCATCCTGGTGGATTTCAAGCAGTATCTCACAAGGCAGAATGACATCCTCACCGAGTACTGGGAACGTTTCGGTGTGGATTCCATCTCGGGCAACTGGGACTACAAGGAAAATGTCCTTTTCGGTTACGCCGCGGGGCATGTCATCGAGAGTTTCTATAAGTTCAACCTCACTTCGGCCGACAAGGTCGTTGCCCAGTTCCACGAGTGGCAGACGGGTTCCGGACTCCTGTACCTGAAGGATATCAATATCCCGGTGGCTACGGTCTTCACCACGCATGCCACTGTCATGGGGCGCTGTCTGGCGGGTAACAACCTGCCTCTTTACGATTCGATGGATCTCTACGACTCCGACCAGAAAGCCCAGCAGTTCGGTGTGGTGGCCCGTCACTCCATCGAGAAGATCTCGGCCCAGAATGCCGACGCCTTCACCACGGTAAGCGAGATCACAGCTAAAGAGTGTGCCAGTTTCCTTGGCCGAGAGGTCGATGTCGTGACACCTAACGGGTTTGAGAACAGCTACACTCCCGCGACTGACGAGTTATACGTGGAGAAACGCAAGGCCGCCAGGGAGACCTTGATCGGGGTCGCCGCGGCGATGTCCGGAGAGGAAGTCTCCAAAGACGCCATATTGATCGGAATAGGGGGGCGTTACGAGTACCGCAACAAGGGTATAGACGTGTTCATAGACGCCTTGAAGAAGCTTTCCGACACGGATCCTGTCGGGCGGGACATCCAGGCTTTCATCATGATCCCGTCAGGCCACAACGGGGCTGACAAGGATCTCGTGGCCAAACTTGCCGGGAACGTCTCTGAATACACCACCCAAGTCTCTCATTACCTGATGGATCCTTGGTCGGATGTGGTGACACGCCGTTTCAGGGAGCTCGGATTCGATAACGCCAGGGGCAGCAGGGTCAAGGTGTATTTCATCCCCTCCTACCTGAACGGCTCTGACGGTGTGTTCAACAAGACTTATTATGACCTTCTGGCGGGTCTTGACCTGACGCTCTTCCCCTCATATTACGAGCCTTGGGGCTACACTCCGCTGGAGAGCCTCGCTTTCAGGATCCCTTCCCTCACGACCAGCCTTTCCGGATTCGGCATGTGGGTTAGGACCCATTACGGGAAGGATCATCCCGGCATCACTGTCCTCGACCGCGATGACGCCAACTATTTCGAGGTGGTTGACGGTGTGGTCGAGCGGGTCAAGGAGATCGCCTCCCTCGGCTCTGAAGGCAGAAAGATTTATATGGAGAACGCCATGGACGTCTCCACGGTAGCGCTCTGGGAGAACCAGATACAGTATTATAAAGAGGCCTACTCTGTCGCGCTCGGCAAGGTCGTGACCGCCCGGAGGGCCTTTCCTGATGAACTTGGCAAAGATAAATCAATGGCATATAAAAAGATAGAAGTTAACGCTCCTTCATGGAAAAGCGTGATGGTGACCCGTCACCTCCCCGAGGCCCTTTCCGGGCTTGAGACACTCTCCAAGAACCTCTGGTGGTGCTGGAACGAGTCCGCCAAGGCTTTGTTCAAATCCATAGACTCGGAAGTCTGGCACAACACCGGACACAACCCGATGGCTTTGCTGGACATCGTGAGCCTCAAGCGGTTCAAGGCTCTCGCCAAGGACGAGGCCTTCCTCGCCTCGTACGAGTCGGTGATGAGCGAGTTCAACGCGTACATGTCCCTCAAGTCCGAGAGGACAAGCCCCCAGATAGGGTATTTCTGCATGGAATATGGTTTGGACACATCCCTCAAGATCTATTCCGGGGGTCTGGGAATCCTGGCCGGGGACTATCTCAAGGAGACGAGCGACATGAATGTCAATCTTGTGGCAGTCGGTTTCCTGTACAGGTACGGTTATTTCACCCAGGTTCTGACCGGACAGGGTGAGCAGGTGGCCCAGTATGATGCCCAGGACTTCACCAAGATTCCTGCCGAGCCGGTTCTCGACTCTACCGGCAACTGGGTTACGGCCAGCGTGGCATTCCCTGGTAGGAATATAACCGCTCGGATCTGGAAGGTGGCTGTCGGCCGTACGGATCTTTATCTTCTTGACACTGACTATGAGGCCAATATCCCTGAGGACCGCCAGGTCACGTATCACCTCTACGGAGGTGACTGGGAAAACCGCCTGAAGCAGGAACTCCTGCTTGGCGTAGGCGGCATCAGGGCTTTGAGGAACCTGGGGATCAACCCGGAGGTCTATCATTGCAACGAGGGACACGCGGCCTTCACTGGCCTGGAGAGGCTCCGTGAGTATGTTCAGGAGGACAATCTCGACTTTGGTGAGGCCCTTGAGGTGGTCAGGGCTTCTTCCCTGTTCACTACCCACACCCCGGTTCCGGCCGGCCACGACTCATTCGATGAGGGTCTTCTGAGGAAATACATCGGCCATTATCCCCACCGTCTCAAGATCGATTGGGAGACCATGATGGCTCTCGGCAAGCCTGACGGCGACAACCAGGGGGAGAAGTTCTCCTTGAGTTTCCTGGCGTCCAGCCTCTCACAGAATGTTAACGGGGTGTCATGGCTCCATGGAGAGGTCAGCAAGGACATCTTCAACAGGATGTATCCCGGGTATCTCCCCGAGGAACTTTTCATCAGCTATGTCACCAACGGAGTGCATTACCCTACCTGGGCGGCGGCCGAGTGGCAGAAGATCCACGCCAAGGTGTTCGGTCCTGAGTTCAAGACCCACCACTACGACAAGTCTTGCTTCGAGGGGATCTACAAGGTCTCCGACGAGGATGTGTGGAATACAAGGAAGGTGTTGAAAACAAGGCTGATAAGCCTCGTCAAGGAGATCATCTCCGACTCCACCCTGTGCAACCATTATTCCCCCAGCCAGATAGTCGCCATCAAGGACAATCTGAGCGACGATGTGCTCACGATCGTCTTCGCGCGCCGCTTCGCCACCTACAAGAGAGGAACCCTCCTTTTCTCGGATCTAGACAGGCTCGACTCCATAGTCAACGACCCTGAACATCCTGTGCAGTTCCTGTTCGCCGGGAAGGCCCATCCGGCCGACAAGGCGGGGCAGGACCTCATCAAGCGGATAGTGGAGATCTCCAAGCAGGACCGTTTTCTCGGGAAGATTGTCTTCGTGCCGGGTTACGACATCCGTCTCGCCAAGCGTCTTGTGCAGGGTGTGGATGTGTGGATGAACAATCCTACGCGTCCACAGGAAGCGTCTGGTACATCCGGGGAGAAGGCTTCGATGAACGGGGTCATGCATTTCTCGGTTCTTGATGGCTGGTGGGTTGAAGGTTACAGGGAAGGAGCCGGTTGGGCCCTGCCTCAGGAGAGAGCCTATGACGACCAGGGCTACCAGAACGAGCTCGACGCCGCGACAATCTACACTATCATTGAGAATGAGATAGCTCCCGCCTATTACGAGGTGGACAAGGAAAAGGGGTTGTCTTCCAAATGGATTGGCTTCATCAAGAATACCATCGCCCAGGTCGCGAGCAATTTCACCACCAACAGGATGCTGACGGACTATTGCGACCAGTATTATATTCCTCAGGCCAAACGCGCGTCCGAGGTGATCGCTGATGACTACAGCCTCGCCCGCAGGATTTCGGCCTGGAAGAAGAAGGTACGCCGCGAGTGGAAGAATATCGAGGTCGTGTCTCTCACGCAACCAGACACTTCCTATACTCTCTCGATGCGGAAGAGCATGAATGTCGAGGTGGTGCTGAACATCGGTGATCTCAATCCTGATGACATAGGTGTCGAGGTGTTGTTCGCCACGATGGACTCAAAACGCTGTCTGCACATCCAGGAGAAGCACGAGCTGACTGTCGTCGATTTCAATGACGGTACGGCCAAGTACCAGACCGCCATCGTGCCGGACAAGACCGGTATGTACCAGGTGGCGACCAGGATGTACGCCAAAAATCCGATCCTGCCACACCGTCAGGATTTCGAGCTGGTGAAATGGTTGTAGCGACCGGTTTTTTCGACGGTGTCCATCTCGGGCACCGTCTTGTGCTTGAGCGGCTCGTGGCCGCGTCGAGGGACAGGGGAGACGATAGCCTGGTCGTCACTTTCTGGCCCCATCCACGCACTGTGCTTCAGGACGACGCCCGTAACCTCCGGCTTCTCACCGCTTTGTCTGAGAAAAAAGCGCTGCTCACCTCTCTCGGGGTGGATCGTGTTGAGGTTCTTCCGTTCACGAGGGATTTCAGCCGCCTGACCACTCGGGAGTATCTTGAGGAATATGTCAAAGGCCGTTTCGGCGGGAAGGCCATCCTTCTCGGGTATGACAACCGGATAGGCGGTGATCTGCTTGGCCCTGACGAGATTGAGAAGGTAGCCCAGGAGGTCGGGCTGGAAGTGATCAGGACAGGCAGTCTGGGAATCCCCGGGGGGACTGTGGTGAGCTCCACGAAGATCCGCGAGGCGGTCGCCTCGGGTGACGTGGAGGCCGCGGCCGGGATGCTCGGGTACAATTATTCCTTGACCGGGGTCGTCGTGGCGGGAAACCGCCTTGGTCGGACGATCGGCTTCCCGACCGCCAACATGAGGCTTTACGAGCCTTTGAAACTTCTTCCCGGCAATGGTGTCTACAGTGTCGAGGTGGAGTCTCTCGGTCGGAAGTACATGGGTATGTGCAACATAGGCACCAGACCCACTGTCAACGTCGGCTTCGACAGGACGGTCGAGACGAACATCTTTGATTTCGACGAGGACATCTACGGGCTCGACCTCAAGGTCACCTTCCTGCGGAGGATCCGCTCTGAACGACGTTTTGAGTCGTTGGAATTACTTAAGAATCAACTAATTATAGACCGGCAATCCTGCCTGGATGGTTAGAGGCCCATCATTGCCGCTGGCGTGATGTCAAGCGCCTTGCAAAGGCGGCTCGCTATTCTTAGTGTAGGCTCGGACTTGCCTTTGACATAGTCGTTTATTCTCGAAGGACTCACTCCGATGGTTTCGGCGAGAGCCTTTTGGCTCATCTGTTTCTCCTCCAGGGCCAGCCCGATCAACTCGGCGGGGGAGGGCTTATCTATCGGGAAATGCTCATTCTCGTACTCAATCACCACATCGGACATCAAAGAAAGCTCCAGGGCTTCCTTGCTGTTAGGATCGGTCTCTTCGCTCACAAGAGGGAGAAGATCCTCAATTCTCTCCAAGGCATATTTATATTGCGTCTGCGTGAACTTTCCCATACTAAACCTCCTTGACATTAATCTTGTCGTATTCCTCATGGGATCCGACAAACCTTATGAAAACGTAACCCATGATGAATTTGATGACCACAACGGGTCTGTAACGGTTGCCTCTGATGTTGAACACGTAGCGCTGGTTGCCGACATGATATGTCGCCGGAAAGTCGTTGCGGATGTCAATCAGTCCCGACCATTCCGCCTCAAGCGCCGTGTGATACCATTTCTCAAGCGCCACTTTCGCATCTTCCCTTCCCGGAGTCTCATAAAACTCTCTCAGCTTCTTGTGCGAAACCACCCTCATCTTTCTCTCTTTTTGACAAAGATAGGGATTAATTTTGTAATACGGGATATTTCTATCTGAAAATCCCGGATAGAGCTATTCGAGCATGTGAAGCTCGGACTTGATGAAGTTGACCTCCTCTTTCGCGAAGTTGTGGTTCTTGGTGCCTTCCTTGCTGACGCTCAGGTATTTCTCATAGTATCTCAGGGCGGTCTTGTAGTCTTTGTTCAGCCTGTGGCAATAGCCGATCGAGACCAGAAGGGCGTTGTCCTTCGGATTGTGCTCGTAGGCGGCCAGGTAGTGGGGAAGCGCCGCTTTCGTGTCCTGTCTCATGAAATAGAGCTGCCCAAGGCCGTTGTGGATCTTGTACATGAGTTCATGGTCTGGCTCAGCCATCTCCTCGGCTTTCCCGAAAAGGCGGATCGCTCTGTCGGTGTTGTTGATCATGACTCCGTTTTTCCTGCGTAACTGAATGTCCCTCGCTAAGGAGACACCATAGTTGACGGCCAGCCGGACGTCGGATGAGTCGGTCTCCCATGCGGACTCGAAGCAGTCTTGTGCGACCTCGAAACGGTTGAGAGCCAGGGCGTTGAGACCGGAGTAATACATCGTCCCGTAGGAGTCGTCCCCATCCTTTCGGAGCTGCTTGAAGACCTCGTAGGCCGCGTCCTGGTCGTCTTTGAGGTAATACGCCACCCCGAGGATCTGGACCACTCCCAGATTGTCCGGATTCCGCTCAAGGAAGTCCTTCGTCAGGGAGACCGTGCTGTCATAGTCTTTTTTCCCGAGCAGGATGTTCGAGATGCTGACCACAGTGTTGGGGTTGGAGGGGTTGAGCCTCAATGATTTCCGGTAATATGTCAAAGAAGAGTCCACCTGCCCCATTTTAAGCAGGCTGGCTCCTACCAGGGACAGCACCGAGGGGATCGAGTCTCTGGCGCAGATGGCCCTCCCTTCCTCGGCGCAGCCTTGGAAGTCGTTGACCTTGAATAGGAGAGAGGCCTTCTGGATCGAGAAATACAGGTTGTCAGGGTGCTGCATCCCGAGTATGCTGTAGAGGCCGAGCGCGTCAGCGAGTCTGCCGGAACTGACATGGCAATCAGCGAGCTCTCCGGCCACCTCGACATCCAGCGCTCCCGGTGTCATGACAGAGGCCAGGGTCTCGGCCGCTGCGTCGTAGTGCAGCATCCTTTTCAGGCACCGGGCTTTCTGGAGCGACAAATCCCTTATCTCAGAAGCCTCTTTCGCGCTTTCTAAAGCCTTGTCCAGCAGCTCGATGGCTCTTGAATATTCATAACGGGCCATGGCCTCTCTCGCTTCCGGTAGAGGGGAGGCCTCCTGGGCTTTTGAATTCACTGCCAACGGCAGAAGCATCATCGTCAGCAGCAGTTTGGCAGTAGTTTTCATCTCAATACGAATATTACCGGGAAAGTATAGGTGACATCAACCGTTCTTCCTTTCTGAACGCCAGGAGTCCAGTCGGGCGATGCGGAGACGACCCTTATAGCCTCGTTGTCCAGAAGCGTGTCAATTCCTCGTATGACTTTGACATACTTGACCTTGCCCGCCCTGGTGACGGTGAATTGGAGTGTCACCCTTCCTTGGATTGACCGATCCATCGCCTCCTTCGGGTAAACCAGGTTGGAGTTGACCCATTTGCTGAACTCGTTGGCGTCACCGCCGTTGAAAGTGGGCTTCTGATCGACCATCTGGAAAGGGATCACTTCGGCGTCTTCGAAAGGTGTGTAGTCTGTGACGGTCCGGGAGCAAGCGATCAGGGTTATGACAATGACCGGGATGACATACAGGGCTTTGAGCCCGGCCTTCCATCCGGTTTCTCGCCTCAGCATCATCCCGATCCTTTCTTTCAGCGAGCCGGACTGGATCCCGCTGACCAGCGAAAGACCGTTCTCCTGGGCGGCCCTGTCAATTAGAAATAGTTGATAGTCATGCGGATTTACACCATCTTTCAGGACAGCCTCATCGGCCTCGTACTCGTGGACTCCCCGCAAGTCAGA
>JAFVED010000082.1 GCA_017478125.1 Bacteroidales bacterium
GACCTGCTTTGCTGCAGGACCATGGGGATCCGGACGGACGAGGTTGTTGATATGGTAGATCGGATAGGAGACGCGGGTGTTCTCAGTGACACTCTTGTCGTTGAAATCGATCTTGCCGTTCTCGTCGACAGTGACATTCTCCAGGAGGGCGTCTCTGCGGATGGCGTTGTAGATGTCAGGCTCGGACTCTTTGTCAAGCTTGATGACCTTGGCGTAGCATCCGCCCTCGAAGTTGAAGACACCTTTGTTGTCCCAGCCGTGCTCGTCGTCGCCGATGAGCTTGCGCTTGGGATCGGTGGAGAGGGTGGTCTTGCCGGTTCCGGAGAGACCGAAGAAGATGGCTGTGTTCTCGCCGTTCATGTCAGTGTTGGCGGAGCAGTGCATCGCGGCGATGCCCTTGAGAGGAAGGTAGTAGTTCATCATGGAGAACATTCCCTTCTTCATCTCTCCACCGTACCAGGTGTTGAGGATGACCTGCTCCTTGCTTGTGACGTTGAAAGCCACGCAGGTCTCACTGCGCAGTCCAAGTTCCTGATAGTTCTCAACCTTGGCTTTCGCGGCGCAGTAGACGACGAAATCGGGAGCCTGGTCGAACTCTGCCTGGTTCTTCGGGCGGATAAACATGTTGGTGACGAAATGGGCCTGCCAAGCGACCTCCATGATGAAGCGGACCTTCATCCTGGTGTCTTTGTGGGTGCCGCAGAAACCGTCGACCACGAAGAGCCTCTTGCCGGACAGCTCGTCCTGGGCGAGTTTCTTCACGGCTTTCCAGGTGCTCTCGCTCATCTCGTGGTTGTCATTGGGGTACTCGGGAGTGTTGCACCAGACGGTTTTCTTCGAGTTCTTGTCCATCACGATGTACTTGTCGTTGGGGGAGCGGCCTGTGAAAACGCCTGTCATGACGTTGATGGCGCCAAGCTCGGTAACCTGTCCCTTCTCAAAGGCAGTGAGTCCGGGTGTCGTCTCCTCGGTGTAAAGAACCTCGTAGGAGGGATTGTAAAGGACTTCCTTCACTCTCTTGATACCGTACTTGCGCAAATCCATTTTAGACATAATGATAAAGTTTAAATATTTTAAAATTAACCTTGATTACCTGTCAAAGCAACGCGAATGTACGGAAAAAAAGCGCATTACTCAAACCTTATGGCGATTAATTTCGTACATTTGTGACCGCGGGAAATGTCCCTGCAAATTATTTGCCACCGGATTTCGCAAATAATTGTGATAAAACGATTTAAAACTTTTATATGACATGTCGCCTTCTGAAGTGTTGAAGGAATACTGGGGGTATGGGAGTTTCCGTCCGATGCAGGGCGAGATCATCTCGGCCGCCCTGGAGGGGAGGGATGTGCTGGCGATTATGCCTACCGGCGGCGGCAAATCCGTGTGCTTCCAGGTTCCAGGGTTGATGGCCGGGGGGGTGACTCTGGTCGTGACCCCTCTTATCGCCCTTATGAAAGACCAGGTTCTCAATCTGGAGAAAAGGGGTGTGAGGGCCCTCGCTATCCACGCCGGGATGTCACGCCATGAGGTGGATCTGGCTCTCAACAACGCCGCCTACGGGGACTACAAGTTTTTGTATCTCTCGCCGGAGCGTATTGGCACGCGTCTCTTCCAGTCTTATCTGGATGTCCTGAGTATCAGCTATATAGTCGTGGACGAGGCTCATTGCATCTCGCAGTGGGGCTATGATTTCAGGCCGGATTACCTCAAGATAGGGGAGCTGCGCCAAAGGGTGGACGCTCCGGTGATGGCTTTGACCGCCACCGCCACTCCATCCGTCGCTGACGATATTATGGATAAACTCTCTTTCAGGGAGAAACTGGTGCTGAAAAGCGGCTTTGAGAGGCCTAATCTCAGCTATGTGGTCAGGCATGTGGAGGACAAGAACTCGCAGATACTGAATATCTGCCGGGGAGTCCCCGGCAGCGGGATCGTCTATGCCCGCAGCCGGGCAAAATGTGAGGAGCTGGCCTCAATGCTGAGGGCGGTGGGGATTCGTGCCGGGTTTTATCATGGCGGGCTGGGACCGCGCGCCAGAAGCGAGCGTCAGGAGGCCTGGAAGGAAGGCCTGATCCAGGTGATGGTCTGCACGAACGCTTTTGGCATGGGCATCGACAAGCCGGATGTGAGATTCGTGGCTCACTATGACCTTCCAGAAAGTCCTGAGGCTTATTTCCAGGAGGCCGGGAGAGCCGGACGGGATGGTAAGCGGTCGTACGCTCTGCTCGTCTGGAACGGTACCGATCTGCGGCGCCATTCCCAGATTGGCTCCGTGTCTTTTCCCTTACTCGGGTACATCGAGGATGTCTACCAGAAACTCCACGCCTTTTTCGGGATCCCTTACGACGCCGGGATAGGCAGGCAGCTTAAATTCTCCCTCGAGGACTTCTGCAAGGCGTATTCCCTGATGCGTTCCCCGGTGTTCCACGCTCTGAAGTATCTCGAGCGGTCTGGCCACCTGACATATTCCGAGGAAGTCGACATCCCGACCAAGGTCAGGATCTCTGTCGACCGGAAGTCGTTGTATGACATAGATTTGCAGAGTCAGGAGATGGTCTCGCTCCTGGATGTCCTGATGCGGACGTATCCGGGGATATTCTCCTTTCTCCAGACCATTGATGAGGAATATGTGGCCGGCAGGATCGGGACTACGGTCCCCGGCCTCCGCCAGTCGCTCTATTCCTTGTCCCTGGAGCATGTGATCTCGTATGTTCCAGCCGCCCATTCTGATGTGGTGTCCCTGCACCACGACAGGCTCAGACCCGGAAATGTGGATCTGATGCCGGAGAGATACGAGATGCTGAGGGACAATTATAATGCCCGGTCCGAGGCGATGATCGGATATGCCTCCCAGGAGGAAGAGTGCCGTTCCCGGTATCTCCTGCGCTATTTCGGCCAGACCGAGACTCAAGACTGCGGTTCATGCGATGTATGTCGAGGCAGGCAGGCCCAGGCAGTCCGGACCGTGGACTTGCCGGACCTGCCTGCCTGCGGCACTGCACCCGCGGATCAGTTGATTGAGTTTATCGGGGATAGGGGAGGGGTGTATACGGTCAGGGAGATCGTGGCGGAGTTCGGGAACCCGGCAAAGGGATATTCCCATGATTATCTGGAGGTTCTCCGCCATCTCATCGACGACGGCACTGTCCCGCCATACCGGTGCTGAGCTCAGGCTTTCTCGCCGGTGTACATCCGGCAAATGCCGAGAGAGAGGGCTTTGTGGGTGACTTCCGTGAAGCCGGCCTCACGCATCATGGCCGTGAACTCCTTTTTTCCTGGGAAAGATTTGACCGAGGCGGGGAGGTAGGCGTAGGCGGCCTTGTCGCCGGAGACCTTGCCTCCGATCTTAGGCAGGATGTTAAGGAAATACAGGTCGTAGAACCAGCGTATCACCCGGTTCTCCGGCCTGGAGAGCTCGAGGATCACGAGCCTTCCGCCAGGTTTGAGGACACGGAAAGCCTCCCTCAGCCCCTTCTCCTTATCTTCGAAATTCCTGATCCCGAACGCGTTGACGACCCTGTCGAAACTGTTGTCGGGGAACCTCGTGGCCTCTCCGTCGCCAACCTCTTCTTCTATGATGCCTTCAAGCTTGTTTTTCAGTACCTTCCGGCGCATCACCTCAAGCATTTCCCTGGATATGTCAATCCCTGTCACATGGCCTCCTCCGATGGCCTTCCCGATAGCTATCGAGAAGTCCCCGGTGCCACAGGCGACATCGAGTACACTTGGCGACGGGCCGGAGTCGAGGATTTTTCTCAAGGCTTTCCCGCGCCAGACCTTGTCGAAGTTCAAGGACAGCACATGGTTCAGGGTGTCGTAGTCCTTCGCGATGCTGTCGAACATCCCTTCTATTTTCTTTTTGGACGGCATATGCTTAAGATAGTAAGAAAGAAAGTCCCATGATAAGAGAGAGGATGAAGGTGGACATCACGAGCAGCGGCAGCATCGGGTCGAGAGCCCTCTCCGAGCGGGTCCATACTCCTTTGAGATGGACAAGGTAGAGGGGGAGGGTGAGCGTGAACAAGAAGTGCCATGGGGAGGGATTGTGGAGCGCGGCGAAAGTGAGGAGCAGGATCCATCCGAGGCAGATGAGAGCTGTCTGGTAGATCCGGGCATTCCTCAGCCCCAGCTTGATAGCCACCGTCACGCGGTTGGCGGCGTCTGTGCGCATGTCCCTGATATTGTTGACATTAAGCACACCGACGCTGAAACACCCGATCGCCGCGGCGGGGAGGATGAGCGTCGGATAGCTGATCGTGTGGGCGCAGACGTAGTATGCTCCAAGGACGGAAACGAGCCCGAAGAATATGAACACGGCCACGTCCCCGAGACCCCGGTACCCGTATGGTGACGGTCCGAGAGTGTAGCGGATAGCCGCCGCTATGGCCAGGGCTCCGAGCGCCAGGAGGCAAACCGACTTCAGGCAGAATAACGCGCCGAACGACACCCAGACCATACCGCAGCCGGAAAGGGCGCACAGGGTCGCCATGACGCTGATCAGCCGCCTCATGTCCCCGATGCTGAGGGAACCCTCGCTGATCCCGTAACCTGGTCCCTGACGGTCGTCTGTGTCAGTGCCTTTAAGCACGTCTCCGAGCTCATTGGAGAGATTGGAAAGGATTTGGAGAAATACGGTTGTTAGCAGGAGCAGCAGGATGGTCCATCCGCCTACCTTGTGATTTTCCGACGCGAGACATGCCCCCAGGATGACTCCGGATAGCGACAGGGGCAGTGTCCTGAGCCGGAACGACATAAACGCTGATTTTAACTTTGATGACATGATGGTTTATTCTATTGTAAGTCCGTCGTAGGCGGGCCGAACGGTGGAGTGGATGCCTTGCTCCGCGCACATGCGGGCGAGATTCTCGCAGAACCGCTCGTGGACGGGGAAAGAGTGGGAGAGGTGGGTGAGCCATGTGTGCTCCGGCCTGATGCGGCCTGCCAGCCGGAGGGTCTCCCCGAGGCTGAAATGAGAGTGGTGCTTGTTGTAGCTCACTGTATTGAGTGTCAGGTGCTTGAGGCCTTCCAGTTTAGGGAATTCGCTGTCCGGGATCGAGCTCATGTCAGTGATGTACGCTATGTCCCCGAACCGGAATCCCAGTACCGGCAACTTGTCGTGTAGGCCCCTTATCGGAATTACTGTCACCCCGGAGTCGCCCGGAGCCAGTCTGGATGGCGTGGCCACGGCCACCCTCGGCACGTTAAGAGGGGGGACCGGAGCTTCGCTTCGCGAAGCGAGCGGTGGGGCCTCGCGGAGCGAGGCGGTCGAGCCGCCAGAGCTGGCTCCGGGCGACTCCGCGATCTCGATCCTGTCGTCCAGACAGCGGGCGGTCGGGACGAGTCTGCCGTCGGGAAGGCGGTAGTGGTAGCCTATGTCGTGGACCCATTCGAGCTCACCGGCGGAAGAGTCCTTCCGGAGGACGAACGGGCGCTCATCAATGACGTGGAGCCTCCACTCTGGCGCTCCGGGATACTTCGGGAACTTGAACACGTAGGGATATTCCCGGATCAGGTCCTCGAGGACATTCCGCTCGCAGTAGATCTCCGCCGCCCGGCGGTCAATATAGTTGAGGGAACGTACGTCATCAAGTCCTCCGGTGTGGTCTTTGTGGTTGTGTGTCAGGAGGATAGCGTCAAGGTGGGAGATGCCGTGGCGGAGCATCTGCATACGGAAGTCAGGCCCCGCGTCCACGAGGATATTCAGTCCGTCATATTCCACGAACACAGAGGCCCTGAACCTCTTGTCACGCTCGTCTGCCGAACGGCACACCTCGCACTTGCATCCGATAATCGGAACACCCTGCGAGGTTCCTGTGCCAAGGAATGTCAGTCTCGCTCTTCCTCCTTTCATAAGATAATGTCTTCAATCGTGTTGACCCTGGCCGGATCCCAAGGCCTCTCGACCCTGATGTAGTTGCCCGAATATCCTCCCATCATCCCGTCCTTCACGTCCGATTCCCACAGTACCCGCGACAGGCGTCCGCGGTTTTTCTCCACGAACTCCGAGTGCAGCTCACCGCATAGGGCCTCCAGCCTCGCGACCCTGCCGGTCTTGACCGGGTCCTTGACTTGGTCCTTCCACCCGGCGGCCACTGTTCCAGGCCTGCGGGAGTAGGGGAATATGTGGATGAACGCCGGCCTGATCCTTTCCTTAAGGAATGAATATGTCTTCTCGAAAAGCTCGTCAGTCTCTCCGGGAAGGCCGGCTATCACGTCGATCCCGAAGAACACGTATGGCCTGAGATTGCCTTCCGGCTCTCCAGGGCGGGGATCCAAACGGGAGCGGATATATCCGATCCTGTCAGCGAACAGATCGGTTGTGTAGCGCCTTCTGACCCGGCTGAGGATCTCGTCGGCGCCAGATTGGAGGGGAATATGGAAATGCGGCTGGAACTTCGTGCCGGAGGCTATCCAGTCCACGATTTCCTCTGTGATCAGGTTTGGCTCTATCGATGAGATCCGGTATCGCTCGATGCCTTCCACGTCGTTGAGGCGTTTCAGAAGGTCGAGGAAGGACTCTCCGGTGGTCCGGCCGAAGTCTCCGGTGTTGACTCCGGTTATGACTATCTCCTTGACTCCGCCGGCGGCTATATTTCCGGCCTGACGCACCGCCTGGGCGATGCTGATGTTCCTTGACAGGCCGCGGGCGTATGGGACTGTGCAGTAGGCGCAGAAGTTGTCGCAGCCGTCCTGCACCTTCAGGAACGACCGGGTCCGCTCCTCCGACGAATACGCCTCCAAGATGTCATTGCTTCTGCCTTTGATGCCGGAGGGAGGTATTGCCCCCGCCAGACCACCCTTTCTTAATAAGCTCAAGGTGTCGGGGACGACGAGGGATTTCTCGGCGGAGCCGAAGACCCGCGCCACGCCCTCGATCGCCTCCAGCTCCTCCCGCCGCAGCTGCGCGTAGCAGCCCGTCACGATGATCCTGGCTCCGGGAGAGACCCTGTGGACCTTGCGGATCACGTTGCGGCACTTCTTCTCCGCCCGCTCCGTGACAGAGCAAGTGTTCACGAGATACACGTCGGCCTTTTCCTCCCACGGGACGACCTCCAGCCCGGCCGCCACGAAGTCCCGCTCGTAAGTCGAGGTCTCGGCGTAGTTGAGCTTGCATCCGAGAGTGAGGAAGGCTATCTTCATAGTGATTTCTCTCCTGAAGTGGCTGTAACCCTGGACCACGCGCAAACACCTCCCACAGGCGGGTTCTTCTTCGATACCCTGACCTGGATAAACCAGAAGCCAAGACCGGCTTTGTCGATGGCGTCGACAATCCTTCCGGCCACATTCTCCAGCAAATTGGAAGGCTCCGCCATCTCGGCGGCCACTATCTCATAGATCTTGCTGTAGTCAGCGGTGTCCTTCAGGTCGTCTGACTTGGCGGCTTTCTTGGCGGCAACCTTACCCAGGAAGTCCACCATGAAAGTGTTCCCTTCCGTCCGCTCTGCCTCAAGGCAGCCGTGGAAAGA
Organism: Bacteroidales bacterium; assembly: GCA_017478125.1. Taxonomy (GTDB): domain Bacteria; phylum Bacteroidota; class Bacteroidia; order Bacteroidales; family UBA932; genus Cryptobacteroides. Next base: position 7,470 of record JAFVED010000082.1, read on the forward strand.
GTGGAACTCCATGCCGGTCAGCTCTATGGTCATATTTCTGTCAATATACATATTCTTGATAATCAGCTATTTCGCCAGAAAGAGAAATACGCAGGGTCTTTTGCCTATCACCGGAGTGGCTGCCCTCCACTCTTTGACTGTCCTGGTGCGGATTGTCTCGTCGGATTGGGTGATATTCACCGCCACACACAGTTTTGTGGAGGGTTGGAGAACATCCAGCAGATCGGCCATCATCGAGTCGTTGCGGTATGGGGTCTCTATGAATATCTCGGTCTGGCCATACCGCGCGGATTTTTTCTCGAGTTCCTTGATCGAGCCGCGCCTGATGTCCGGCTTGGCCGGGAGATAGCCTTGGAAAGAGAAGCTCTGGCCATTGAGACCCGAACCCATAAGAGCCATCATCAGGGAGGACGGCCCGACAAGCGGAACCACCTTGATATCACGCGCGTGGCATAATGCCACAAGGGCAGCTCCGGGATCCGCCACGGCGGGCAGTCCAGCCTCGGAGATCAGGCCGACATCGGCTGGGGAGCCGTCGGGATCGCTGAACATCTCCAGCAAGGCTTCCACATCCTCTGGCCTGGTGTGCTCGTTGAGCTCCCTGAACTCCAGCTCTCCGATCCGTCCCTTAAGCCCGGCGGCGGACAGGTAGCGGCGCGCTGTGCGGGTCTCCTCGACAACATACCTCCGGATACCTTTCAGACGCTCCAGGACCGGGCCGGGGATAACCTCGGCCGGATCATTGTCGCCCAGTGGCGAAGGAATCAGGTACAGGACGCCATTTGCCATAGTCCCGCGAATATACTCAATTTCTGGCAGTCTTCCGAACGATAGGGACAATCGCCTTGTCAAGACTCTCGGTCGGCTCGATGATGTTGTAGTCCTTCCAGAATTCGGGGTCATAGTCTCGCGCCGCCTTGTCGGACAAGACCTCCCTCCCGTTGAAAGATTCCTTGCGGGAGATCGGCTCCACGTCCCCGGAATGCCGGTCTGTGGTAACGAGCTCGCTGATGGCGGTGTATTCGCTCCTGAACAGACGCTTTTTCCAGTCGCACTTGAACCGTATCACGGACCTGACATAGCTCACCCTTGAGACCCCGTCGGAGAGGGAATAGTCGTACCTGATCGAGACCTGTCCCGGAGTGAACCTCAGCCCGGATGGTTTGCTGATAAGGATGGACCGGGTGACTTTGTCCTTGTCCCGCATATCGTAGTTGAGATCGAAACGGGTGAAGGCGTAAGTCTCCCGGTCTATGTAGATCACACCTTCGTATAGGGGATATGGAGTGTCGTTCATTGGTATCAGCCTGATGGCGAACTGCTGGCGGTCGCCGATGGTCGCCGGAAGATCCATCTTGAGCGAGTAATTGGAGAGTTCCTTGACAGTTAACAGGTCATCGTTCTTGACTATGTCCAGAATGACGGCCTGGACCGGTCCGCCGACTACCTTCACGGCCAGCGTGTCCCTCTTGTCCGGGCTCTCGATCATCCTGCTTTTGTCGACCGCTATCCTGTCGCCGTAAGTACCGCCGCGGTAATATGAGGTCTTGTACATCCTCGAAACTGCCTCCGAGACGTACACGAACCTGTTTTTTTTCTGGACAGTCTCTCGGTAGAAGCAGTCGAACAGTTCCGGTTTGTTCGGATAATTGTCCTTGATCCTGTCTATCGCCCTTCGCAGCACACTGTAAGGGTCGGCTATCACAAGAGCGCCGTCCAGGGTAAGATCCCCCTTGGGCATCCTCACACGCAGCGGAGTCCCGTCCTTCGGGAAAACCATCCTGACGGTCTTATAGCCGAGAAGGGTGAAGTCTACCGACTCTGGCTCGGTGGCAGATTTCAATGTGAAGGCTCCGTCGGAATTGGTCACGGTGGCGTATCTCATGCCAGTGAAAGACACCCCGACGTATTGCAGGGGACGGCCGGTGTCGGCGTCTACCACCGTGCCGCTCACGGAGAAGGGGAGCTGGGCCTGGTCAGTCTGGGCATATACGGAGAAACTGACCAGCAGGAGGATAGGGAAAAATAACGCTTTCAGTCTCATTGCTTTTCATTTGCGGTAATATACGAAAAATTGGCTTTTTTTATTAATTTTGAGAAAATAATCAAAGATGAAAAGATTTCTCCTCATTATCCTCGCGATGGTAATTCCATTCGCCCAAAGTTTCTCTGCTGACAAAGCGCCGAAAAAAGAGAAAGTCAAAAATGTCATCCTGATCATAGGGGATGGTATGGGGCTTGCCGCCGCCGGCTCTTGGATGATTGACAACGCCTACGCCCCGACTTGTTTTGACAGGGCTCAGTTTGTCGGGATCAGCAAGACTTATTCGGCCAACAGCAGGGTCACCGACTCGGCCGCTTCCGGGACAGCCATGGCCTGCGGAGTGAAAACTGACAACAGCATGCTCGGCCAGCTCCCTGACGGTACCCATGTCCCCAGCATCGCGGTGTATGCCCAGGAAAAAGGTCTCTCCACCGGCCTGGTCGTGACCTCGTATGTGCTTGACGCCACCCCTTCAGCTTTCTTCGCCCATGTGCCCAAAAGGGGAATGAGGAAGGAGATCATCGATGACCTTATCAGCCAGAAACTGGACATTGTTGTTGGCGGAGGGAGAAAGTATTTCACTGATCCAGAGTCGGTTCCTGAAAACATGATCGAGAAGGCCAAGCGCGAGGGATTCACCTATTGCGCAACTCCCGAGGAGTTCTACCAGACAAGGGAGACCCCGATTCTCGGACTGTTCGCGGAAGGGAACTTCCCTATGGCCATCGAGCGTGACACGGATTTCCTTAAGGACGCGGCCATGCATGCGATCGACATTCTCGATGACAACAAGAAGGGATTCTTCGCGATGATAGAGGGCTCTCATATCGACCATGCCGAGCACGCCAACAACGCGGAGCAGATGACTTTTGAGATGGAGGAGTTCGACAAGATGGTCAACGCCGTGTTCGACTATGCGGACACCCATAAGGGCACGCTCGTGGTGATCACCGCTGACCATGAGACCGGGGGAGTGACCCTTCTTCCCGGAAGCAAGGACTTTACCAAAGGCGACACCGGGATCGATGTCAAGTTCTCTACCACAGGTCATTCGGGCATTCCTGTGCCAATCTACTCCTACGGCGCTTCCTCCTGGCGTTTCGGCCAGGTGATGGAGAACACGGAGATATTCTCGAGAATCAAGGCTCTCTTGATTGACAGATAGGCCCTTAATTCTGCTCGAAAGCGGAGAGTATGGAAGCCAGGAGGATCCCGATGTCCCCCTGGTTTTTCATTGTCTCTATCGGAAAGCCCAGGCTTACGGCCTTATACTTCCCGGCGTTGAGGAAAACCCCGGCGGGGATGTCAGTGTCCCCGTATTTCAGGAAGGCGGTGGCAGACTCGGAGGCCGGGGCCAGCCCGTCGGGAGTCTCCACATTGTAGATGAATTTGTTCCTTTCCTTCCAGAACTCCAGGATGACAAGCTTGCCCCTGAGGGGGAGGAGCTTGTCGCGTGTGGGCCGGATCGTGCCGATCCTGGACGCGTAATTGCCAGCCCACCTGTAGCCGAGGACACTCCCGGCGAACGCCTTGGCGTCCTCCGCGTCAGCCTGGTCGACTTGGACAGGGAAGACCTTGTCCCAAATGTCAGTCGCTATGTTTGAGCCTGATACGATTATGTTACCGCCTGATTCAGCGTAGCTCTTGATTCTTTCCCTGATGGCCTTGGGGAACACTTGGTACCTGGTTGATTTCCCGTCGCCGACCGGGGTTGTCGCCTGCTTGCCGCAGATCATGTCCAGAGCGAAGTCGCCGGGCGCTCCGGACGCTCCCTCGGCGAACGCCTCCGAGCTTGAGGAATGGAAAGCGTATCCGGCCTGGATAAAGGCCTTTCCATGGATCGCCGTGAAATCGAAAGTGTTGCCTGGAACCACCTTGCCAGCCTGGTCGTTGAATGAGCCCCCGAAGCCGGGGTTGTTGTCATCCTCCCAGGGAAGATCGCGGCGGATCTGGTACTGGTCCCCGATATAATTGATCTCCCTCTGGTAAGGGACACCCGCGTCAAGCATGTTCATGAATCCGGCATAGTCAGGCGTGTCGAACCATGCGGGAGGGGAGACCCTCGTGAAATTGTTGACAATCAACGCGCTCTTGCCTTTCCCGTTCTCAGGGACTCCTACGGACAGGATCTCGGATGGGAAGCTGTAGCCTCCATCGTTGAACGCCACTATCCTGAAACTGTACAGCTTGCCCGGATCTATGGAGATGTCGTACTCGTATCTCCCGCCGGCAGTGGTGAAGTCCATCGGTTGGCCATTGTCGAAGGCTCCGTCGCCTATCCTGGTCTGGAGAATGAAGCCCATAGGCGCGGCGGTGGGCTCCAGAGTGTCTTCGGTCGCTTTCCAGCTCAACCGGATCACCGCTTTTCTCCCAGGCTCCGGGACTCCCGTGAAAGAGGTCGAGAAAGACCTGACCGGGAGTGGTTGGACGGCATAGTCGTGACCATATCTGGCGCTGAGGTATTTCAGGATGCCCTTGTATGCCGCCCTGCTGACAGCGAACCTGAAAGATGGATCCAGCCCGTGTTTCATGTCCTCGAAATTCTGGTGCGATAGTACCTCCAGGAGCATGCCCGGCACAGTGGTCGTCCTTGCCTCGCTGTAGGATCTGTCCCAGAGCCCGCGCCGGGTCCATCTGGGATTGTAGACGGCTCTGATGTCATCAACTATCTGTGTCTGCACGAAGTCGGCGAGCATGCGTCCCTGCCAGCGGCTCTCTCCGTTCGGGAGCTTGTCCTTGCCCTCACACAGCAGGGTGTAGATCACCAGGGTGCCTACGATGGAATCGTCCGGGAAGGTGCCGGCGTCGGAGTGGAAGGCGAGAGACATGTCCACCGGGATCCCGAGACCGTCCTTTGAGGGGTTTGTCCTGGATCCTCCGGACATCCACTCCACCCAGGCGCCTCTCTCGGCGAAATCGGCGGTATAGTCGCCTTCGTGGAGATCCAGCAGCGTCGAGTCGGCTCCAGCCCACTGCATCCAGTAATAAGCGCCCTCGGCGAACGATGGGAGGCCGGACACGGAATACTCTTCAGGATCGGAGTCCCTCGGGCCCCTGGCTATCTTTCCCATACCGCCGCCGAACCTCACGGCGTCGGCGGTCACCACTGTGTTCGCTCCGGCCTCATACCCTTCCGGGACGCTGTTGTCAAGCGCGACATGACCGCCGGTGCCTTTGTCGAACTCAAAAGTGCCGAGATAAATCCATGTGCCTCCGCCCATTTTCTGGTTCACGGTGAACTCGCTCACCCCGCCGAGGTGACAGACTGTGTAATGGGCCGCTCCAGAGCTGTTGGGAAGCGATTTGTAGGAAATATACACCGAATACTCACCTCTCTCTGGAATGTCCGGAACCCATTGGGCCACTGACAGATCCGCGCTCTTGTCGGACTCGAGTACGGCCTGCCTTGCCGTGCCTGCCCTGAAGGGATTGTCCCTGCCGGTATAAGCGGCCTTGAAGTCGGCGAATCCCACCCCGGCGTCGTGCCAGGAACCGGTCTCAGAGTAGAATCCGCTGGTCCTCACACCTTCTCCCCGGCCATCCTTGAACGCGGGGTCGTTGTCGGCGATGATCTCGTTCGGCTGCGGATCCCTCTCCCTGGGTGTCATCACATACGCTCCTGAGTTCTCGAGCATCGGCATCAGGAACGGGAGGACGTAGCTCTGGGTGTACATGTCCTCCACTGTCTGGAACAAGGATGCCCTCTGCCATTTCCACCTGTCCGTGTTCTCATCATAATACCTTCCGTGGCTCTGCCATAGGGCTATGACCCTCCCGGAAAGGCCTTTGTCGAACTCCCTTTCCCCGACCTTGGTGATAAAACGGTCTTGATTCCTCTTGTCCTTCGTCCTGAACATGGCGGATCTCGGTCTGCCGGTGTTGTCAATTTTCGGCATCACGTAGGACTCCAGCTTATTTTTCCCGACATAGATATCTCCTATGGCCGATTTCGCCCATTTCTGCGGAAGAAGGTCTTTAAGGGTCTTGCGGAACCATCTCACGTCCGAGTCCCGCCAAGGATAGTCGCCGAAAGTGTTGGTAAGATAGAAGTCCAGGGTACCGTTCCTGTTGACTATTTTCCTGGCCTTGACTTGGCTCGCCACGGTGGTCCTCTCCCAGAGGAGAGTCTGTGCGGAATCAAGCGCGGGCTTGAACTCGGCGACCTTCTGGGCGCTTAGCGACAGGGGGAGAAACAGGGCGAGGAGTAGTGTGGGGACGGATTTCCGGAGCATATCAGTCTTTTCGGTTTATCTCTTTCTTAAAAGGATCAAAGCCAGGACGCAAAGGAAGGCGAGAGCGAGTCCGCCCGCGTCAGCGACGAAATCCATGACATCCCCGCTGCGGTATGTCGTGAGTGATTGCGCTTTCTCGGTGGCGACCGCCATCAGGATTCCAACCAGGAATACGGCAAAAGCCAGCAGGGCGGCCCCGGATCTTTTCTTGGTAATTGAGGCGAATGACAGGTAGCCGAGGAAGACGAACGGCAGGAACATGATAAAATGGACGACCTTGTCGGTCTGTATCCCGAGAACATGTCTCTGGACTTTAGGCAGGTTGTCGAAGTGGCCGAAGCAGCACCACAGAACCATTCCGAGGTAGGCGAGGAACAGGATCTGGAATATGCGGTCACGTTTGCTCATGTTGAACTACTTGAGTATAAGCTCCCCGAAGAATTTCGGCCTGTGGAAGTCCGGTTTCGGGGTTCCTATCGGGTTCCAGCTCAGGAAATGCGGGTGGGCGGTGAGGTCTCCGCACTTGTAGAAATTGCCGCGCACGCTGACAGGAAGATTATCAGGGTCAATCCCCACGATCTCGAACGGGATCAGCATCACAACCGTCCATCCGAAGATTTTGCCATTGATTTCCAGCGGCTTCCGGTCAAGAGAACTATATCTGGTCACCCTCCTGACAACGCTGGGGTCGAGTGGCTCCCTGCTCTGTCTTCCGGTGCCGTTTGCGGCGAGCAGGGATCCGGCGCAGGTGAGCTCGAAGTTATAGTAGGAGCCGTCAAAGGGATCGGTGATGAAAAACTCGCAGCAGCTGTCCTCCCAGCTCCGCCCGTTGTCCTCCATCTCGGTTGCCCTGATGTCCAACCCTCGGACATGGAACATCACCGCGAGATGGGTCTTGCTTCTCGCCACGGATCCGTTGCAGTCGGGGGAGTAGGGAGCTTCCTTGGGCCAGTTGTTCTCGCAGACGGCGAATTTGGCGGCTTTCTCCTCCATCGCCAGGTCCAGCTCCTGCAGACTCATGTTCTCGAGTCCCTCGATCACCGGGACCTTTATCCTCTTTATGGTTTTCATATTCTATGGATGTTATGGATATTTACAACGCTTGCATGTCGTTCAACTTGCGGTAGTGGCCGTCAAGTGCCAGCAGCTCCTCGTGGGTGCCTCTCTCGACAATCCAGCCCTCATCCATCACGATGATCTCGTCGGCGTTCCTTATCGTGGAGAGCCTGTGGGCGATGGCTACGGTGGTCCTGGAGGACATCAGGCGGTCCAGAGCCTCCTGAACGATCTTCTCGGACTCTGTGTCGAGGGAGGCTGTGGCCTCGTCCAGGATAAGGATGGGGGGATTCTTCAGGATGGCCCTCGCGATGCTGATCCTTTGCCTCTGGCCTCCGGACAGCTTCACCCCCCGGTCGCCGATCACAAACTGGTAGCCGCCGTCTTTCTCCATGATGAAGTCGTGGGCGTTCGCTATCTTGGCCGCCTCGATGACCTGCTCCATCGTGGCGCCCTCGACCCCGAAGGCGATGTTGTTGAATATGGTGTCGTTGAAGAGGATGGACTCCTGGTTGACATTTCCGATCAGGTTTCTCAGATCCTTGATCCTCAAGTCTTTGACAGGGACCCCGTCGATCTTGATGGATCCTGCGACCGGGTCGTAGAATCTCGGGATGAGGTCCACCAGAGTGGTCTTGCCCGCCCCGGAAGCTCCCACGATCGCCAGCATCTTTCCCTTTGGAATATCCAGGGACACATCTTCAAGGATCATCTTGGATCCGTCCGGGTAGCGGAAACAGACACCCTCGAAAGAGATCTTTTCTTTGAAACCGTCCAGGGAGGCCGGCTCCGGTACTTCCGTGATATTGTTCTCAGCGTCCAGGATCTTGTTTATCCTCTCCATGGAGGCCATGCCCTTAGGAATGGCGTAACTCGCTTTGGAGAAATCTTTTATGGGGTTGATGATGCTGTAGAGGATCACCATGTAGTAGATGAAGATGGGCGCGTCTATTATGGAATGGCCCTTGAGAATCAGGGTGCCTCCGAAGAAGAGCGCTATCTTGATCAGGACTGTGCCGATGAACTCGCTCACCGGATGGGCGAGAGCCTGCCTCATGGAGACCCTGCCGGTCTTCTTGCGCATCGCCTCGGTGACACCCCCGAACCTTGAGGACATCTTTTTCTCGGCTATGAAGGCCTTGACCACTCGCAACCCGCCGAGTGTCTCCTCCACTTGCGACA
>JAFVED010000083.1 GCA_017478125.1 Bacteroidales bacterium
AATTAGTTATAGATAGGACTGTTCCTGAAAGTGATCGTGGCCATTGTCTGCGGAGCGCTGCTTGGCCTCGTGGCCCCGGACTCCTTGATGCGGGTCCTCAAAACCTTCAACGTACTCTTCGCCCAGATCCTCAAATTCATCATTCCGCTGCTGATTCTCGGCCTGGTCACCCCAGCTATAGCCAACGTCGGCAAGGACGCCGGAAAGATGCTGCTGGCTGTCATTGGCATAGCGTACCTCTCGACAATCTGCTCGGGATTCTTCGCCCACATCTGCTCCTCGAATCTTTTCCCGCTCTACCTCCAGGCTGGAGAGCTTTCCTCGGAAGCGTTGTCAGCCAAGGAGTTCCAGCCGTATCTCGACTTGAAGATCACCCCTGTCTGCGACATCCTGACCGCCCTTCTCCTGTCTTTCATGGTCGGGATAGGAATCATATTCACCGGCTCCTCGCCCCTGAAAAAAGCTTTTGACGATTTCGGCGAGATCGTCAAGCTCACCATCGGGAAAGTGATCATCCCCATGCTCCCGCTCTATATCTTCACCATGATCTGTGAGATGGGCGCCCGCGGAGTCATCGGAGTGGTGCTCGGATCAGGCTTCAAAATCATCCTCACAGGCTTCGCCCTGACACTGGTCTTCCTCGTGATCCAGTACTGCATAGCCGGGGCTGTCGCCGGCAAAAATCCCTTCAAGTGTCTCTGGAACATGGTCCCGGCCTACCTGACAGCTTTCTCAATCTGCTCCTCCTCGGCCGCGATCCCAATGACTTCCGCCTGCACGCGGAAGAACGGGGTCAGGGACGATATTGTGGATTTCACGATCCCGCTTTGCTCAACCGTCCACATGTGCGGCTCGACAATCAAGCTCGCGGCCTCGGCCATAGCGGTAGCCTACCTCACCGGAACCCCGATCCCCTTCGCGGTCTATGTCAACTTTGTCCTCCTGCAAGGCATAGCCGCTGTCGCCGCTCCGGGAGTCATGGGCGGAGTCCTGATGGCCTCGATCGGACTGCTTGAGTCAGTGATGGGATTCTCGCCGGACCAGACCGCCCTCGTGATGACACTTTACCTCGCCCTCGATGGATATGGCCCCGGGTGCAATGTCACAGGCGACGGAGCGATCGCCCTTGTCATCGACAAAATTTTCAGAAAAGATAAATAACTGAATATGAAACGATTCCTTATCTTGGCGACAAGCCTTTTACTTGCGGCATCCTCCTCGATGGCCGCCCCGATGAAAGCCCGTGTCATCCAACAGCCGTTCGCCCTGGATCCCGCCGGACTGGAGGACTGCTTCAGATGGACTATCGACGAGCTGCTGAAGTGTGACGAGAGCCTGGACATCATCGTGCTGCCGGAGTTCAGCGAGGTTCCCGGCAAGACGGCTTCCGGAAAAGAATTCATCGATGTGGTCCGCAGGTTAGGCCCAACCCTGCTCGAGACCTGTGAGCAGACCGCCAGGAAATGCCACGCCCTTGTCTTCGCCGGAGCCATCGACATGACCACGGAAGTGCCCCGCAACACCATTTTCGTTTTCGACAGGGAAGGGAATGTCATCGGCAAATACTACAAGGAACACCTCACAAGGGGAGAATGGGACATGCTGGACATGTCCTACACCGAGGAATGGACCCAACCATATATTCTTGACATTGAAGGAGTCCGCTACGCTTTCCTCACATGCTACGATTTCTATTTCTACGAGAATTTCTCGAATATCGCCCGCTGGAAACCAGATGTCATCATCGGCTCGTCGCATCAACGGAGCGACACATTCAGGGCTCTTGACATCATCAACACTTTCTGCGCCTACAACACCGGAGCGTATCTCGTAAGAGCCTCAGTGTCAATGGGTCTGGACTCCGAGCTTGGAGGCTGCTCATGCGTGGTCGCCCCCACGGGAGAGATTCTCGGGACATTGAGGTCGGAGATAGCCAGCCTCGATGTCACCTTCGACCCCAAGAAGAAATATCTCAAACCCGCGGGTTATGGCAATCCCCCGGCACTCCACTCCGAGTACATAGAGATAGGACGCCGACCCTGGAAATACCGCCCAGGCGGAGGCGCCATAGTGCCTCCTTATGACGAGTCTCCCTCCAAGAGGCTTTGCGCGGTCAATGGGATCTCTTCCCTGGCGGCCGAAAGCCTTGTCGGTGCCCTTGGCGCGGCCGCTGCCGTCGGAGCGTCCGAGATCTCATTCGATGTCAACGCGTCCTCTGAGGGGAAAAAGGCCCTCGAGAATATCCTGAGAAAACTCTCCTGCCACTCGATAATGAACATCCATCTCAGCGGTGCCTGGAAGGAGAACGACCTGAGGGATCTCCTCGGGATCATCTTCACGTATGATGCCCTTGGACACTGCTACCTGACCTCAAGCGACGAGTCTGTACTTGAGACCCTGAACAGCCTTGGCACAAAGATCCCCCGGTGTCTCGCGTCCGCCAAAGTTGGTAGTATCTCTGACGCCGCGTCGAGGCTCGGCTGCGAAGCGATCGAGATCCCCGCGGGAAAGCTGGGTGACGGTATTGTCCGGAAAGCGAGAGAGGGCGGACTGAGGATCTGCGCCGTCGCTATCTCACGGGCTGAGGCGGAAAAGGCCGTAAAACTCGGTGCAGACACGATACTGACGACCGATTATCTGGCGACAGCCGAATCCACAGGTCTGAGATAGAGTTATTTCCGCCCGGCGAGTATCACTCCGGCCAGAATGGCCGCACATCCAAGGAATGACATCGGAGTCAGTCTCTCACCGAGTATGACCGCCGCGGTGATCAGCGTGAACACCGGGTTGAGATAGACATAGTTGGTCGAGGTGACATTCCCGAGCTTGGACATGACCAGGTTCCACACTATGAAACAAGCCAGCGAGGCTATCAGGCCAAGGAAGAGGAGATTGAGACAGACAGCAGGCTGCCCAAGGACATCCAAGGAGAAAGATCCCCCGGTACCGGCCAGGAATGGGATGATGGTCAACAACCCGTAAAAGAACACCTTCCTGGTAGCGAAGACCGCGCCGTAGTCCTTTGTCATCTGCCCCATGAACATGCTGTAAAGAGCCCAGCAAAGGGCCGCTCCGATCGACAAAAGGTCTCCTTTAAGGGAGATCTCCAGTCTCGATCCGTCGAAAATCACGATCGCCATCCCTGCGACAGCCAGAACAGTTCCAGCCACAAGAGGAAAGCCCAGGGAGACATCCTCAAGCCCGTCAGCGAACCTTCCCCTCAAAAATTTACGTCCAAGGAGCGTGAATATGGCCGTGAAAACCGGGGCCACGCACACGAGAAAGGCCACATTTGCCGCCTGGGTGTACGACAAAGCCGTGTTCTCGGTCAGGAAATAGAATGAGCCTCCCGTTATCCCTAGGAAAATGAACATCAGCTCATCTTTCCATGAACCGCTCCATATCCTCACCTTGTCCTTGCCTGTCAGACATAGCCCCCAGATCCCCACGTACGCCAACATGAACCGGACAGCGAAAATGGCCGCCGGATGCATCCCGGCACCGATAAGAGTCTTCGTGCAGACAAAAGTAACACCCCAGACCGCCACCACGGCCAGGGCGAGCAAATGATAGAATACTCTGGACGGGGCCTTTTCCACGGAATCACCAGTCAAGTTTGACGTTTTCAGCCCTCAGAGACTTTTGGGGAAGCCTCACATCAATATCCCGGCAGCTTTGCCCGTACGCGATGGCCTGGGCCGCGGCCGTCCCGGCGGCAACTCCGGCAGCCGTCAAGGCAGTAGTCTCGAAGTGATGCCTGCCACCGGTGACCACCTTAGGACCGGCCTCTCCCGGGACATACACTTCCGTACGGATTCCCTCAGGAACCTCAATATCCCATTTGAACACCCCTCCCCCAACCTTCCAGGAGCTGGAGATCCTTCCCCGGACCGAGTCGTAGGAGCAATCCACATATTCCAATCCATCAACCGGATAAGGACGCAGCTCGATCTCCTCGAAGCCGGGCTTTAGAGGACGGATGCCGGCGAGGTACTCGTATTCCCATATAATCAGGTCGCCGAGGAGCATCACGTGGTTCCCGGAGTTCATGGCGGGGTCTGCCGTGTCTCCGTTCCAGAGTTCCCAGATTGTGGTGGCACCGCGGGCCGCCATATATCCCCAGGAAGGATATGTGTCCTCAGAGGCGATCTTGAGCGCCAGGTCCGGCCTGCCATATTCAGTGAGAGTCCTCATCAGAACTTGTATGCCGATGACCCCGGAGCTGACATGGCCTCCGAACTCGTTCTCAGTCTTGTCCACGATGGCTGAGAACACCTTTTGCTCCCGGCCCGCCGGAACCAGCCCGAACCACAGAGCCAAAAGATTGGCGGTCACTGTGTTATTGCCATAATAGCCTCCCGCCTCATTGAAAAAGGACCTGTTAAACGCCTCGACGCTGGCCTTCCTCTCCGCCTCAAAATAAGAGACATCCCCGGGGAAACCGGCGAGAGGAGCGAACCCTTTCAGGATCTCGCAATACCGCGCGTAGTAGGCTGTGGCTATAAGAGCCGGTGCCGTGATGCGTGTGGGATCCTGGGAATGAATCATTTCCAGAGACTCCGGAGGCACGCACCAATCCCCGTAGGTGTCTTTCGTCATGATCCCGTCCACCATCCACTTGCCCTTCATGTAGACCATCCATTTCCTCATGGCCGGATAGTGTCTCTTGACAACACCCTCGTCACCGAACCTGAGATACAGCATCCTCGCGATGTCGATAAAGGCTCCCGGCCAGGTCATGTTGTCGTTCCTTATTGTCCAGAAATTGGGAGCCACATCGGGAAGCTGTCCTTCCTCATTTTGCTCGGCCTCGATGTCGTCCAGCCACTTGGAATACAGCGCGTGATTGTCGAAAATCCAGCTCTCGCCATAGCATCCGGTGGTCCTGTCACCAAGCCAGCCCATGCGCTCATCCCGTTGCGGGCAATCGGTCGGCATCCCCCGGTAATTGCCCCTTATCCCCCAGAACGCGTTCTGATACACCTGGTTAATCACAGGATCCGAGCACTCGAAATGGCCTGTAGTCGCCATTTTGTCATATATGACCTGCCCCTCGAAATCCTCAAGCTCCGGCTGATAAGAAAGACCGCTGATCTCAACGAACCGGAACCCGTGATACACGAATATCGGATGCCACACGAACTCTCGCCCGTCCCGGGCGATGTAAAAGTCCCTGGCCTTGGCTGTCCTGAGGTTCTCGGTGTAGAGTTCCCCGTCTTGCCGGAGGGTTTCCGCGAAACGCGCCTTCAGGGTATCTCCCGGATTCAGCCGCGCCCGGACCTGAAGCCAGCCCACCATATTCTGCCCCATGTCCAGAATATATCTCCCTCCAGGCAACGCGCTTACCGAAACCGGCCTGACGATGTCCTGGACCTGAATGTTGGGATTAGGCTGCGCTGTCAGCTTGCCGGTCGGAGCCTCAGCGAGTTCCGCGGCCGGCCACCCACTGTCATCGTACGAGGGATCAAGCCACCCGTCCAGTTCCATCCGGGCATCGTAGATCTCGCCGTCGTACTCATTATTGGAGCGTATCGGACCTTCTGCGGTAGCTCTCCAGTCCTTGCCGCTAAGCACTCTCCGCACGCTGCCGTCGGAATATACGATCTCAAGCTGACATATAAGACAAGGAAGCAGTTTGTCGTACCGCTTTGTCTTGCTTCCCGGCCCCGGGCTGACGATGAGCCCCGGAACCCGCCCGGTCCCGAGCGTCACACAAAGCGAGTTGGCTCCTCGCCTGACCAGATCCGTGACATCGAAACTGTTGTAATACACGGTCTTGTCATAGTTGGACACAGTGGGCATCAGAACCTGCTCACCAGCGACCTTGATCCCGTTGATATATGCCTCATAAAGACCCAGTCCGCAGATGTGAAGCCTGGCCTCCCGGACTTTCCTCCGGGACTCGAAAGTCGTCCGCAGGTACCTCGCCGGGAGGGACACATTCCCCGTCCTGACATCCTCCTGGGATCCCTTCCCGATCCAGGTGGCCTCCCAAAGGACAGAGGGATCAGTGATGAGGACATCCGAGGCGCTCCTTGTATTGTTCCTGGAACATGACTGGCTTATGACCGCCAAGATGGCAAACGGAATCAAACGTCTGATTATCATGGATACAAAATATTACCGTCTAAAAATAAGCATTTCCGGGCAATACGCCAACATCTCCGAGGAATGATTTTTGTGGCAAACCCTATATTCCCCACATATAATAACATCATGAGAAAACTGACCCTTCTTGCCCTACTACTTTGCGCCGGGCTCACCCTGCGGGCGGCGAATGACACCGCGAATGAAGATCCGGCAGTGACCCCTGAGGCCTTCGGCTGCGTAGGAGACGGCGTCACAGACGACACAGAGGCTCTCCAGAAAGCTTTCGATTTCTGCCTCGCGAACAACCGCCAGCTCCGCTCCCTGAAAGGGAAGACCTACGCGGTGTCGAGAACGATCATGGCGCACACCTCAAATGACATCCAGATTGATTTCGGAGGGGCTGTCATCCTCGCCGCCAAACCGATGGAGCACATCCTTGACTTGGACAACTACGACATCCCGGACAAGATAGGCCACAGCAGCGTCATCAACAATCTCGTCCTTGACTGCGGCTCGACAAGCGGAGGAGTCTACTGCCCCCGCGCCGCCAAGGTCTCCTTCAACTCCCTGATGGTCCGCAACTGCGCCCTCAAGGCTTTCAGGGTCGAGAAAGGCTATGAGGTGTTCGTGACCAACTCGCACATCCAATGCACCACAGGTCCGGACAGTTACGGCATCTACATGGACACAGGAGACTGCCATTTCGACAATATCGTGATCCTCAACGCCCTCATGGCGATCTACCAGCTGACCAGCATCAATTTCTACGACAAGATCCACTCGTGGTTGTCCAAGAATGTCGAGGGCAGTGTGTTCGTGCACCTTGTCGACGGGCTCGCCCATCTCGAGCAGTCCTATTGCGACACGGCGGAGAAAGGATATTACATCGAAGGACCTTCTGTCCTTCGTCTTATCGGATGCTATTATTACAACAATCCCCGATGCTACGACAGCCCTGTGCCTCCCACAATATTCCACTTCGCCAAGCCGGAGCTCGCCACGAAGGCCACGATCTCCCTGGAAGGATCGAGCTTCAACACCGGTGGACTGGATGTCAGGATCAGCAACGTGGAGGACAACCACATCCAGTTCTCCCACTGCTTCGTCAATCCCGGAATCAAGGGCAATGTGGGGTCATTCACCCTCTCTGAAGCTGAAGGAGTCTCTTTCCGCAGGGCCTATGGGACCATCGGGGACAACACCCAGTACGCTTTCCGCGCCGGCGAGGAGGCAAACAGGCTCGTGATTGACGCCGACATCGCGTCCGCCGCCAAGGGTACTGTCACCGTGGCGACCCTTCCAGAGGCTTACGCCCCAGCCGAGGATCAGTACGGAATCTCGACCCTGATCGGCTCAAAGGGTGAGACCATGGCCGTCCCGGTCCATGTCGCCCCCTCAGGGAGCGTCACGTTCCATTGCCCTCCTAAGGTGAGCCCCGTCAGGATCGTCCTCGAGATGGAATATGTACAATAAAGCCACACCTGATATGAAAAGATTTATTATCCCCTTCCTGGCCCTTATCACGATCGCCATCAGCGCCCCGGCCAGGACCTTGGACGACAAGATTCCCATCCGCGGGCTCGCGGTAGCGGCACCGTCCCGTCAAGACATGGACCTGTTCACGCGTCTCATCAAGGAGGAGCTCGCTCCGGCCAAGGTGAACCTGCTGATTCTCAGGGTTGACTGGAACTACGCCTACGAGTCCCATCCAGAGCTTCGGGACGAGAACCCTCTTACCCGCTCCGATGTC
>JAFVED010000084.1 GCA_017478125.1 Bacteroidales bacterium
CGGTGCAAGGAAGGTTGAGTAAGCGCTAACGGAAAAACCTGGCCACCCAGCCCTGGTCTATACGGGAAAATCCCGGAGAAGGTTTGATTGATGGATTGCGCCGGAGGATTCCGGCGCAATCCTCGTATACATTGAACCCGATTTGTACCCCCCGCATCTGGCCGCCGGATGGATAGGTGAAGGTCAACTCATGGTCAGGACCCTCTATCCTGAAGAACTTCATAGGGGCGTCCATCACGTCTTTTCCCTCGCTTTTGGGGGCAAGCTCCATCTTTGTGACGTATTTTACCATCTCGATGACGGTGTCTTCAAGACCGGAGTCGAAGATGTTGACCTTCTCGATAAGAGAGCCCGCGTCATCCACTCTCCTGAAGGTGTA
Organism: Bacteroidales bacterium; assembly: GCA_017478125.1. Classification (GTDB taxonomy): domain Bacteria; phylum Bacteroidota; class Bacteroidia; order Bacteroidales; family UBA932; genus Cryptobacteroides. Next base: position 380 of record JAFVED010000084.1, read on the forward strand.
TCCGTCAAGACTTTCCGCTGCTGATTCAAGATTCCTCTCTATTGTCCGGACGCTGTTTTCCGGCAAAGAGCCCTCCGGAAGGAGCCAGATCATCAACCGCTCTTCCGGATCGTGATAGACCAATTGGCTCGCCGCCAGGTTTGTTTTTCCGCAATGGGGGCACTCCCAAAGGAAAAGGGAGCCGTCCTTCACTTTTGATTTAAGTTCCGGTTCTGAGGAAGTGTTGATCCCGCTATATAGCGTGGTCTCCGAAGTCTGCCCACAAGAAGAACAAGTGGCTAAAGCTTTAGTTCTCATTTATTTCTGTTTATCAATCCAAACCCAAAGCCGGTACATGAGCCAGCCCCATCCCAAAAACAAGACCACGTGGATCCAATATGGCACGGAAGTCTTGAAAGCGTTTTCTTTCTCTATGTTCTCAAACCCGGGAATGTCGGCGTAGTAGTAAGCGCCCGCGCCGAAATCATATTCCCGCACAAGTCCGAGATGGTTTCCCATGATCCACAAAACGCAAACCAAAATGGCCACAACCACGAGGATCGTGACCACTTTGAACGCTTTGTTGTCCTTTCTTGTTCCCACTATTTGAACAGGTCGAGGACGGGAACGTCAAAGACCACTCCGGAAAGCAGGAACCAGACGGCGAAGAGGGTCAGGGCTATGTTGAAAGTCTGGCCGATAATGTAGAGCCAGAGCACTTTACCGCCGTGCATCTGCTTGGCCAGCTCCTTGAAGTTGGTGTCAAGGCCGATGCTTGTGAAAGCGAGCACGAAAGCCCAGTTCTTGTACTGGTCGAGCATGCTGTTGATCTCCTTGACAGCGGAGCCTCCGAAGACAGGCTGGATGATGAATGAGGCGATCAGAGAGGCGGCGAAGAAACCGAGGATGAATTTCGGGAAACGGTTCCAGATCTCACCCGCGCCGACTTTCTTCTCAGAGTTTTTCTCGACCCTGGTCGCGAAGAACACAGCCACAAAGAAGGCTATGAAGCCAATGAGAATGTTCTGGATGCTTTTCACGAGGACGGCGGCCTGCTCAGCTTCGGGTCCAAGGGCGTTACCGGCCAGGACAACCGCTCCGGTAGAATCCACTGTTCCTCCGATGAGGGCTCCTCCCATCAGCTGGCTCATCCCGACAGCCTTGATGATCATAGGCTCGAACACCATCATGAGGATTGTGAAGATAATGGAGATCGAGATAGCGATAGACAGATCGTCCTTCTTGGCTCCCGAGGCGGCTCCGGTAGCGATAGCGGCCGAGGTTCCACAAACGGAAGTGGCTGAGGCCAAGGTGATTACTAACGGTTTATTGTCAATCTTCAGTATCTTTGTTCCCAGCCACCACATGAATATGATGACGATCGGGGTGACTATCCACGCGATGCCGAGGCCGTAAAGACCGAATTTGGCGATGTTGGAGAAGAGGACAGAGAAGCCCATGATGACGAGTCCGGTCTTGATGTAGAACTCGGTCTTGATGGCGGGCTTGAGCCAGTCGGGGACACCGACGGTATTGGATATCAACAGACCTATCAGAAGAGCCCAGAAAGCCCACTCAAGATAACGGTTGAGGGTGAATTCGGCACTTACGAACCGGACTATCAAGGCGATGGCGAACAGTCCGAGGAATGCGGGGATGTATTTCTTGACACTCTCTCCCTGGAGTTTGACTCCGAGGGTGAAAATCGCGCATAGCACGACCACGGTGACGATCAGCTTGCGCCAGAAAACCCACGCGCCAAGTTGCGCCGCGAGAGGAACCGCTTTCTTGGCAGCCGCCTCACCCACAGCCCAAGTTGAGAATTTCACCGCCGAGAAGTCAAAGGCTTTCGTGAGCACTGCGACGCATGCGATGAGAATCACTATGAATCCAAGCCATACGGCCTGCCAATCTTCTTTTCCCCAAAAAGCGGTAACGGTTTTGTCTTTTTGCATATCGAAAAATTAGTAGAATCTTTTACTAATTCGCGAATATAATAAAAATAATCACAAAGAGACACTGAAGACAGCCTCTAGATGGTGCTTCGAGAGGCCCTTTGGGGAGAAGAGGGCAAGGTCGCCCCAGGAGTTTCTCGAGTAACGGATTCCGGCTTTAGAGTCGTACGGCAGCCAGAGGAAGTTGCCGAGGTTCACGACCAGGTCGGCTCCTACGCTGACCAGGTTGTCGTACCGCGCCATCGATGGATTCAGGATGAGTTTGTCTTGGGTCGAGAACCGGATGTGGGTGAGATCGGCGAAGGGTGTCATTGAAAAGCCCTTGATGTAGACGAGCGGGCTCAGGAACGACCAGTCGACATTGAGCAGTCGGATGTTGTAGTCGAAAGTCAGCATGAGTCTCACCGGTGAGCACGCGTTCATTATCGACCGGAGGTTGGAGTCAGCGAATCCCCTGGGGATGAATGAGAGGGGAATGTCCGGGAAGCTGATTTCCCCGCCACCTGTTTTCGCCCCGAAAGATGCCGTGATCCTCATCCCCTGGTCCTGCAGGAAGCCTGGAAGGTAGCCGTAGGTGTAAAGGTAGGCCGCGTCGCCGAAGTAAAGGGTGTGTCCCGGATGGGTGCGGAACCCGGCCTCCGCGCCGATTCCGAGC
>JAFVED010000085.1 GCA_017478125.1 Bacteroidales bacterium
ACCATCTGAGCGATGTTCGCCATCTTGAGGCGGCTTGTGTGCTTGTTGAATATATTCAAAGTCATGGCGGCGACCATGGCGTCCCTCATCGAGTTCTGCTGGTAGAGGTGGCCGGGATTCGTGCCGGGCTCGACATCGAACCAAGTGCCCCACTCGTCAAGGAGCAGGTCGATCCTGTGGTCCGGATCATAGAGATCCATGATAGCCTCATGGTTCTTTATGACCTCCTCGATCTCGACAGCCTTTGCCAAGACATTGTAGTAGTCCTCGTCAGTGAATTGGGTGGCGGATCCTTTCTTGCTCCAATCGGTGGTGTAGTAATGGAGAGAAAGGCCTGAGATGTTGCTTCGCACCCTCTGCATCAGCACTTTGGTCCAGTTGTAGTCATAATCCGAGGCTCCGCTGGCCACCTTGTAAAGGCGGTTGCCGTCATAGTTACGGCAGTACACGGCATATCTCTTATACTGGTCTGAGTAGAACTCCGGAGTCATGCTGCCACCGCAGCCCCAACTTTCGTTGCCGACTCCGAGATATTTCACCTTCCAGGGCTCCTTACGGCCGTTGGCGGCTCTCAACTCAGCCATTGTGCCGCCTTTCGCGGTCATATATTCAACCCACTTCGCCAATTCCTCGACGGTTCCGGATCCGACATTGCCGGAAATGTAAGGCTCGATGCCGAGCATCTCGCAGAAGTTCAGGAACTCATGTGTCCCGAAAGAGTTGTCCTCGACTGTACCGCCCCAGTTTGAGTTGATCATCTTTGGCCTTCCAGACTGGGGACCGATCCCGTCACGCCAGTGATATTCATCGGCGAAACAGCCTCCAGGCCAGCGGAGAACCGGCACCTTGAGTTCCCTGATAGCCTCGACAAGGTCTTTCCTGTAGCCGTCGATGTTCGGGATGGGGGAGTCTTTCCCTACCCAGATTCCATCGTAGATGCATCTTCCGAGATGTTCGGCGAACTGGCCGTAAATCTCCTTGGGGATCACAGGTTGATCTGTGGCGTTCTCGTGGACGGCTACCTTGACCTGTCCGAGAAGGGTGGCGCAGAACAGTACGGCGGCCAATGTGGTCAGAGTCTTTCTCATATTATTGGGATTGGTTAATAGTATTTCTTCTCTTGCCGATAGAGGGCTATGAATATGAATATCAATATTGTGAAGGCCCATAGGGAGGATCCGCCGTAACTTAGGAGCGGCAGCGGGATCCCGATGACGGGCATCAATCCGATTGTCATTCCGATGTTGATGAAAAGGTGCATGAATATGCACGATGCCACGCAGTAGCCATATATCCTGGTGAAAGCCTCGCGGCTCTTCTCCGCATCAACCACTATCCTCCATATCATGAAGACATACAGGAAGATCACGACCAGGCAGCCCAGGAATCCCCATTCCTCTCCGACCGTGCAGAAAATAAAGTCGGTACTCTGCTCAGGCACAAAGCCAAAGGTGGTCTGGGTGCCACCCAGGAAGCCTTTGCCTTTGAATCCTCCGGAGCCGATGGCTATCATGCTTTGGTTGACATTGTAGCCGACCCCGGTGGGATCCTCCTTCATCCCCAGCAAAACCTCGATCCTTTTCCGCTGGTGGTCCTGGAGTATGTTGTTGAATATGAATTCGGTCGAGAATGTCAGGGCTATTCCCGCCACTAATCCGAGGGCACCCATCGTAAGATAGCGTTTCCGTTCCTTGTAGCCTTTGAAAAGCATAAAGCCAAACGCGACCACGCATATTCCAAGAATTATGTACAGGGGCTTGACGCCTGCCATGAACGAGCCTTCCTTGATCGTCTTGCCCATGACCCAAGGCAACAGGCAGAGCAGCAGGAACGCTCCGATGTTGATCCAACCCGTGGCGCCGATCCTGCCGGAACTCACCAAGGAAATCACAATCAGAAGCCCCAGCAGCACCAGCAAGGAGACGTATGGGGACACGGTCAAAGTCAAAATGAACAGTATTACGGCCATGATGATGCTGACAAGCCACCATCCGGAGAGGCCCTCCCGGTACATGACGAAGAGAAAACCCACATAGACCAACGCTGAGCCGGTCTCACTCTCGGCCAGGATCGCGAGCATCGGCACGCCTATGATCATAGCGGTCATCAGGAAATCCTTGAGCCTGGTGACTTTGAAGTTGGTCTGGCTCATCAGGTAAGCCAGAAGCAGGGAAGTGGTGATCTTGGATATTTCTGCCGGCTGGAATTTCACCGGGCCTAACTCGAACCAGGAGTGCGACCCTTTGACATCTTCTGACACGAATATGACCACAACCAGCAGGACCAGCACGAAAAGGTACAACGGCAGCGAGGCGCTTTCCCAGAATCTCGGATTAAGAGCGAACAAGATCAGAGCGGCGAGGGCGAGGGCCGTGAGAATCCACACGAACTGTTTTCCGCTCCTGACACTGAAGTCGAATATGCTGGCCGGCTCAGATGAGTGCACGGAAGCGTAGATGTTGACCCAGCCGATGAGGATCAGAAGCAGGTAGGAGATCACCAGCTTCCAGTCAATCGACTGTTTTACGCCTCTGTCGGAAAAATTGCTCATCTGTCAATATGCCTTCACTCTGGACATAAGGTCTCCCTGCATGACCCGGTTCTCCAGATCCGGCCGGGAGGTCTCGCCCCTCAAATATTTCTCTATCAGCAGGGAAGCGATAGGCGCGGCCCAGGTCGCTCCGAAGCCGGCGTTCTCGACGTATGCCGCCACGGCGATCTTCGGATCGTCCATCGGGGCGAAACAGATAAACACGGAGTTGTCGGCTCCACGGGGGTTCTGGGCTGTTCCTGTCTTGCCGCAGATGTCAAGTCCTTTCACTTCCGCGACCCAGGCGGTGCAGCCTGTTCCCGGGCCATTGTTGACCGCCCTCCACATCCCTTTGACCGCCTTTTGGAAATGGGTGGTGTCAACCATCGTGTACTGCCTCTCATTGTACTTGGGATCTATCTCCACTCCCTCCGATTCCTTGACTATGTGCGGAATCTTGTACCAGCCCCTGTTGGCCATTATCGCCGCCAGGTTGGCTATCTGGAG
>JAFVED010000086.1 GCA_017478125.1 Bacteroidales bacterium
GGGGATAAACGGACTTGGATGAAAGGACTACAATTCGTCCCGGCGGATGAGGCCGTCAGGGCCATAAGGTCGGGAGACCATATTCACTTGGGAAGTGTGGCGAGCGTGCCGCATGTCCTGATCGACGCCCTGGTCAGAAGGGCGGACGCCGGCGAGGTGGAGGGCCTTCATTTCCACCATTTCCACACCGAGGGCGCTGCCCCCTATTCCGACCCCAAATACTCAGGGATATTCTTCGAGCAGGGCTTCTTCGTGGGACCCAATGTCAGGGCGAATGTCAACTCCGGCTTCGCCGACTATCTCCCCGCCCACCTCGTCGACACCCAGAGGATGTACCGCAGGGGCGTCATAAGGCTCGGAGCCGCGTTGGTGCAGGTCTCCCCTCCCGACGGCAACGGCATGGTCTCCCTCGGGACATCAGTCGACTGCTCCCCCGCGGCTATAGAGACCGCCAGGGTCAAGATCGCCGTCGTCAACCCGAACGTCCCATTCGCCTATGGCGACCTGATCCCGATCGGGAACTTCGACTATCTCGTCCGGGACGACACTCCCCTCTTTACGAAAGAATATTCAGAACCAACTGATACTGACATACTTATCGGAAAGAATTGCGCCGAGCTTGTCCAGGACGGCGCCTGTCTCCAGATGGGCATCGGAAGCCTTCCGAACGCCCTCGCCGCGCAGCTCGGCGGCCACAAGGACCTCGGCATCCACACCGAGATGTTCGCCGACGGGGTTCTCGGACTTATCAAGAGCGGCGTGATAACAGGCCGGAACAAGAGAATCGACACCGGGAAAATCGTGGCGTCCTTCCTCCTCGGCTCGAATGAGGTCTACTCATTCATCGACCGCAACCAGGACGTGCTGATGAGGGAGATCGGTTATGTCAACGATCCATGGACCATCTCCCGCAACCCCAGAGTCACCTCGATCAACTCGGCGACCGAAGTGGATCTCACCGGCCAGGTCTGCGCCGACTCAATCGGCACGAGGATCTTCTCCGGGACAGGAGGGCAACTGGATTTCGTCAGGGGCGCGGCGATGTCCGAGGAAGGAGTCAGCATGATCGCCCTGTCCTCAAGGACAAAGAAGGGCATGCCAAAGATCGTCCCGACGCTCCATCCCGGAGCCGGAGTCGTGACCCCGAGAGCTGATGTCCATTGGGTCGTCACTGAATATGGAGCCGTGAATCTCCGTGGGAAGTCGCTTCAGGAGAGGGCTAAACTGCTGATCTCAATAGCCCACCCCGACGACAGGGAGGCGCTTGACAGGGCGGCCTTCGAGAGGTTCGGGGCGCACTGGAAGATCGTTCGCTGACGCTCAGGATGACAATCAATTTAAACAATTCGAGGGTTCAGGACCCATCAGGAGCTCCAAGGTTCCGCCGGCGACAATATCTTTGAATTCAAGATAAGGAGCCTTGACAGGCTTGCCGTCCAAGGTCGCTGACTGGATATAGACATTCTCCGGACTGTTATTCAAAGCCCTTACAATGAACGGTTTCCCAGAAGCGTAGACAGGGTCGGTCTTGACAGCGATCTCATCGAACACGGGGCTGGTTATCTGCATCTTCCCGTCTCCTGGGCAAAGCGGATGGAGTCCGGCGGCGGCGAGGACATACCAAGCCGACATCTGCCCCACATCGTCGTTGCCAACAAGTCCCGTCATCGGATCAGCGGAATAGGCATGGGAGCAGATGAACCTGGTCCATTTCTGGGTCTCCCAAGGCTTTCCAAGGGCGTTGAACAGGAAGGGAACATGGTGAACCGGCTCATTGGCATGGTTATAATATTGGTTCCACATCAAATTGTCGGGAGTATTCTCGAAAAAGCTTTCCAGATCCCCGAGAACCTTGTCTTTGCCGCCCATCAGCTCCACCATGCCGGTAATGTCGTGCGGCACGAACCAACCCTGCTGGTAAGGATTGCTCTCCACGCACCCCAAACCCTCTGTCGTCCTGGCGTTCTCAGGCCAAGGACCCCAGGATCCGTCCCAATGGCGAGGCCTGAACCAGCCAACCTCCGGGTCAAAGACATTGCGGTAAGCCTGTGACCTGGAATAGTATTCCTTAGCTACTTCTTGATTACCAATGGCTTCCGCCAGGGAGGCGATGCACCAGTCGGCGTAGGCATGCTCAAGGGTCTCGGAGATTGACGAAGGTCCGGGTACCCATCCCAAAGGGAAGTTTCCGAACTTCTCGGATGATTTGACGGCATAGCGGAGAGCCTTCCCGGCGTCATATCCCCTGATCCCCTTCGACCACGCGTCGGCGATCACCGGAGCCGCCGGATTGCCGAGCATGCAGCCTGAGTAGGCGTTCAGGAACTCCCACCGCTCGAGATAACCCTCCCCGCTCTCCTCGGCCATGGTAACGAGAGATGCGATCATGTCATCCACGACCTTGGGGTTGATGATGGATTGCAGAGGCATCTGGCTGCGGAACACATCCCAGCCGCTGAAAATCGTCCTCTTGTCAAAAGACCCGTCAGAGACATGCGGCTTATGGTCGCCTCCGTCGTAACGCCCGTCCACATCAGCGTAGAGCCTCGGATCTATCATCGTGTGGTACAAAGCAGTGTAGAAAACGGTCTTGTCGGCGTCAGTCCCGCCGCTTACAGTCATCTTGGAAAGCGCGTCGTTCCAAGTGGCCTTAGCCTCGGAACGTACTTCGGCGAATCCCTTTCCGGCGATCTCGGCAGCGAAATTCTTCCTCGCTCCCTCGACATCCACAAACGAGATCCCGACCCTGAGTACAGTCTCCTCCCCTTTCTTCGTGGGAAACTCGGTGAAGAAGCCTATGTGCTTGCCGGTGATCTCATCCGAATCAGTGACCACAGGAGCCTCGCCCACCCTCTCAAGATACTGGGGGCTTGTCACCTCTTCCCTCTTGCGGGTCCAGTCAGAAGGGATGTCTGCGCTCCAGAAACCCTTGTCGGTGAATGGCTTATCGAATTCGGCGTGGAAATATACCGTGTAAAGCGCGTGGCCATCCCCGTTGCCCCAACCGCCTGTCTCGGGAGTGCAGCGCATCCATCCCTCGATCGTGTGGTCACCGACGATCTTGACGCTCTGCTCCTCGGATGTGCCTCCGACCCTCCTGGCCAGATCGACCTGGATCCTCGAAAGATCACTCTGGGGCCACGTGAACCTCAATATCCCGCAGCGTGGAGTAGCGGAGCACTCGACCTTGATGTCATAGTCAGTCAGCAGCACGGAATAATAGCCCGGACTGGCCGTCTCCGTAGCCTTGTCATAAGCCGAACGCCAACCCTTGACAGAACCATCCTCTTTTCCAGCCACCTTCTGGAGCGGCCCGGTAGTGGGCATGACCAGGAAATTGCCGAGATCCCCGTACCAGCCGATCCCGCTCATCTGGGTCATGGCGAAGCCCTCGATGGTCTTCATCTCATAGCTGTAGCCAGGACCGTTGTCGCCTCCGGTGACAGTGTTCGGACTCACCTGGACCATGCCGAAGGGTGTCGTGGCTCCAGGGAAGGTCTTACCGAGCCCATGATACACTCCGGCTGTGCCGACATCGGTGCTGGCACCGATGAAAGGGTTGACATAAGCGGTCAAATCAGGTGCCTGGTTCCCGCCGCACGAGCAGAGCGCGACCAAAGCCACGAGGAAAAGAGGCTTTCTCATAATCACTTTATCTTGAATGTCTTGATTCCGAATCTCGGGATGGCCACTTCCATAATGATGCCATCCTTGTCAGGGGTGACAGAAGGATTTCCGGTCTCCTCTCCGAGCAGGTTGACCTCTGAGACGGTCTTGGCGGGAAGCCCCAGCCGTATCTTTCTCGGGGAAGAATCCCCGTCGGCGTTGTAAAGCCTGAGCAGACAACCATCCTCCGATGTCTGGAGGGCGCTGAGTTGGAAACCTGTCCCGTCCAGATCCAGGATACCGTCCCTGGGGTAGGCACCGGGGATCGTCCGTAGCGGCTCATTCCAAGCTTGGCTCTCTTTTTGGATCCCGGAGTTGTCCCACTTCCCGGAATGAGGGACTATGGCATATCTTATCTCCGTGGGACGGGTGATGCTGTAGTTCCTGCCCCAAAGCCCGTTTCCGGAGAACTGGACGGTCAGGGCGAGGGGGAAATCAGGGCCATAAGTGTAGGATGTCGTGTGGTCCGTAAGGAGCGCGAGGCTCTTCCCGTTCTCGCCGCACAGGTCAACCCAATCGAGGATAACGTTATGCTTGATCCCGTCCCACATGTCGAAATAAGTGTTCTCCAACGCGCTCTCGCACACGTCAAAAGGAGCGTCTTTGTAAAGCGTCGGGGCCTCGACGGCTGCGGGGAACAGCACATTGAGGTCGTAGCGGGTGTCGTAAAACGCCCGGTGGCGGTTGTTGTAGGCATCCTTCTGGGCGAATTTCCCGATCCCGTGGTTCTTTTCCCAATCTATTTTGAGGTCAAAGTCTATCCTCCGGCTCCCGTCGGCCACGGTTATGGTCTGGGTAAAAGGTTCGGAAGCTATTGTGCCACGGACAGTTATCTTTGTCAATATACCCTCCGCCCTGCTCACCTCGACAGTGGCCGGAGAGTCGGATGAGGAATGCCAGCGCTTTTCGTCATAGAACCATCCGGAAAGCTGGTTCAGAGCCTGGCCGGAACCCATGTCGACATATTCCTTGCCGTCCTTGGAGACCACGCTGGTGATGACACCTCCCGCCGCAGGGCAGAAAGTGAGGGTGTACTCGCCAGCGGCGACTTTCACGAGACCGTCCGAGGCTTCGCTCGTCCTTACCGACGGGATGACCCTGGTGCTTTTGCCCTGACGGCTGAATGTGTAGGAGGCGATCCCGAGGGCAGGAGCGGAGGCCCTGAATATGGCCTTCCCACCCTCAACAAGATATGGCACGGCGGAGCCATCCGGCCCGGTGATCCTGAACCCGGCGGGCCACCCCTCGGGAATGTCGGCACAGACAGTCTCCTGACGCGGGAAAGCCGTGGTGTTGACCACCCCGACCTGGTATATGGAAGCGCCCTGGAGGCCGTCGGAAGCGAGCAGACGACTGATCACCTCATCGCAATTATCCAGGGAAGAGCCTGTCCATAGAGCCACATTGTCAGCCCAATTGCCTCTCTTGTTAAGCCTGTTGTAGGGGACGATCCAGCAGTCGTGGTGCTGGGAAA
>JAFVED010000087.1 GCA_017478125.1 Bacteroidales bacterium
GGGAAAACCGATTCTTTTGCTATATTTGTGACTATCACAAGAGTAAGACCATTATGAAAAAACTTGTCATCACAGCGGCGACGCTGCTTTTTTCCGCCCTTGGAGCATGGGCGCAGGAACTCACAATACCTCGGATCAGGCAAGAATGGGCCAAGGCCTCGCTTGAGGTTCCCCAGGTCAAAGGCAGACTTGGGATCACTGAGTTCGCCCAGGCGTTCGTCTCTGTCTACAAAGGGAATGTATTGACCGACGAGGTCAAGGCCCAGCTGGACAACCCTGGTCGTGAGAACGAGGATGTGGACGAGTTCATCCTGGACCGTCAGAACGGCTATCTCGCGATCCAGTTCATCAGCGACGGGACCTTGAGGATGGAGATGTGCTGTTGGAACCTCAAGAATGGACGGAAGCTGGTGGCTGTCAATATGTTTAATGTCTATGAGGACAAGAACGCCCTTCTGGCTCTCTATAAATATAATCCCGAGTCGGGGCGTCTGGAGCCGGATCTCGACAATCCTTTCTACGATATTGATCTCCCGTTCTCGACTTTCCTCCTGCCCAGGGAAGGAAAGGACATCGAGACATGGATTTATCGTATGCCCTCGACTTCGGTCCTGCGTTACGACGGCGACGGTGGCTTTGTCCTGGAGGCGAATATGACCCCGGCGATCCCATGTTTCATTGTCGATGGCAGTTCGACAAATATCCGCCGATCCCCTGGCGGGGAGATTCTCTGCAGTTTGAGGCCGGATGAGGACTATATGCTGGATGTCTTTGACGCCTCTGACGGCTGGTGGAGGATCCTCTCCGAGGTTGTCACGACGGTGGATGGCGATGACATCGTCCTCGCCGAGGACGGCAGTGAGGCCTGGATCCACCATTCCGTCCTTGGAATGTCCCTTCGCGATAATGACGGCGCTCCGGAGCCGCTGTACGAGTCTCCGGACAAGACCTCGGAGGTTGTCGGGAAGATAACGGAACCGGGGGCGCTGGTCCATCCGGTCGACATGGCCGGGGACGCCTCTTGGGTAAAGGTCAAGTGGGGCAAGTTGACTGGCTGGATCAGTTTCGGCAGGCTTTGCGCCAACCCGGTCACCACCTGCCCGTAAGGGTTTTCAGGTGAATTGTCACGGCGGACTGTTTTTTTTCACGGATTCGCGATCTTGCTTGTATAAATATAAAGTAGATTCTGTCCGTGATATTTATGAAAACACGATTCCTTTCCGCGGTCTCTCTGGTAGTTCTCGCGGTCTTGGTGATTTCCTGCTCCAAAAACTACGATGTGGTCGTGGTCGGTGGCACCCCTGGCGGGGTCATGACAGCCATCTCCGCTTCCAGGATGGGGAAATCCGCTGTCATCCTTGAGAGAACCGGTGTCGTCGGCGGCTTGCCAGCGAACGGCCTGGGAGCTACTGACATCGCCACCAGAGGCGCGACGACCGGCTTGTTCCTCGAGTTCGTGAACCGGGTCAAGGAGTATTATGTCAATGAATACGGTCCGGATTCCCGTCAGGTCAAGGATTGCTCTTCCGGCTATCATTTCGAGCCGAGCGTGGCCGCGAGGATCTTCTCCGAGATGCTTTCGGAGTGTCCGTCTGTTACTGTGCTGACCATGAAGCAGTTCGACTGCCAGAGGTCCAACATCGGGATGGACGGCTCCCGGATAAAGTCGATCAGGATCCTCGACCGGGAGACCGGCAAAACAGAGGTTGTCAAAGGCAAGGTGTTCGTGGACGCCACCTATGAGGGGGATCTGGCCGCGGCTGCTGGAGTGCCGTTCAAGATCGGCCGGGAAGGGATGGACGAGCTTCATGAGCCGATAGCCGGCAAGGTCTACAAGTATTGGGGCGGCCCTGTGGCGGATGGCACCACCTATGAGGGTGACAATACCATCCAGGCCTATAATTATCGCCTGTGTCTTACGAGGGACAAGGACAATATGGTACCTTTCCGCAAGCCGGAGAATTACGACCGTGAGGAATATGTCTCTCTTATTGATGACATCCTATATGGCTATCACACAGGGAGCGCCAGTAGGGAAGTGACTGATAAACAAAGGGAAGCGAATAAAGAGACTATCCTTTCCGGCGGGCGTACCACTATCCCTGACGATCGTTGGGGCATCGCCAAGGTGACGAACATGGTGACGCTTCCCAACGGCAAGACCGACGCCAACAACCAGCACATGGCATTCATCTCCACTGACTTGCCGGAGGAGAACTGGCAATGGCCGACAGCCTCATGGGAGTGGAGGGACGCTTTCGCCAAACGGCTGCGGGAATACACCGAGGGGTTGTTCTGGTTTGCCGCCAATGACGAGGCCGTGCCTGAGAGTTTCCGTGAGGAGGCCCAGGGATGGGGTTTCGCGGCCGATGAGTACACGGACAATGAGAATTTCCCTCGCCAGGTCTATGTCAGGGAAGGCAGGAGATTTGAGGGGATGTATTTCTTTACTGCCAATGACGCCGAGCCTCCCACAGACCGGGGGCCGCTGCATAAAGACGCTATCACCGCGAGCCATTACGCCCTGGATTCCCACGCGCACCACAAGCGCGAGCATGGCCGGGTCCATCTTGAGGGATTCCTGTCCTATCGCACTGTGCCATACAATGTTCCCTATGGTGTCATCGTGCCTAAAGAGGTGTCCAACCTGCTTTTCCCGGTGCCTGTCTCAGGCTCCCACACTGGTTTCTCGACCTTGAGGATGGAGCCATGCTGGATGGCCTTGGGCCAGGCGGCTGGTACGGCCGCGGCTCTGGCGATTGACAAAGGTACGCCGGTACAGGAGGTGGATATTCCCACTCTTCAGGACGAGCTGCTAAAGCAGGGCGCCACCCTTGTCTACATGAGCGGTCACTCACCTTCGGATCCTGACTTCGTGAAGCTTCAGAAGGAAGCTTTGTCCGGCGCCTCTGTGTCAGGAAACTGATGAATCTTGTTGACCTTTTGGTATGGCGGGTGAGACTGTCGATTTCGAGGCTTTTTACAAGCGGTGGTACCTCAGGGCGATCCGTTTCGCCCTGGAGTATATCCGGGATGAGTCTGAGGCCGAGAATATTGTCCAGGAAGTTTTTGTCAACATGTTTGACAGGAGGAAGTCCCTGTCAAAGGACATCAACCTCACCTATTACCTTTTTTCTTCGGTAAAAAACCGCTGCATCAACTATTTGAACAACAAACTGCGGCAGAGGTCGGTCAGCATGTCAGGCGACGAGGCCGATCTGGCGGATCGCCTGTCCCTGTTGGCATTGGAAGACTTCGATGTGACGGTCACCGCGCGGGAGGATCTTGAGACGAGGCTCAATGAGGCACTGTCGGTTCTTCCTCCCCGTTGTCGGCAGATTTTTTCCATGAGCAAGATCGAGGGTAAGAAACAGACGGACATCGCTGGCGAGCTCGGTGTCTCGATCAACACAGTAGAGTCGCAGATGAAGATAGCGTACATTAAATTGAGAGAGGAGTTGAAGGATCTCGTCAAATAAGTTTTCTGGTCGCTTTTTGACGGATTGCCTGTTGTGCTTGTATTATGAGTATGGACGAGAGAGAGAATATCTCATTCCGGCAGATCAGGGCGTTGATGGCTCTCAGAGAGTCGGATGGTGACGACCCTGACAAGAACTGGCGCGGGTTTGTTTTCAGGAGGCGGTGTTCCAGCTTCTTCCGCGCTGCTGTCAGAGTGGCTCCCTTGCTCCTGGCGGTTGTGTTGGCGGCCGGGATATTTTACCTTCCGCCCAGGACTTCCGCTCTTGAGGGTGACTCGCTTCCGTATCTGACTACTTCCGCTCCTGCCGGGCATATGGCCGCGTGTGTCCTGCCAGATGGCACGGAAGTCAAGCTTAACGCCAATTCCAAGCTCACGTATCCGGCATTATTCGGTGACGAGCGTAAGGTTTACCTTGAGGGCGAGGCTTTTTTCGATGTGACTTCCGACAAGAGTTGTCCCTTTATTGTCTCCACGGACAAGCTTGAGGTCAAGGCTTTGGGCACGAAGTTCAATATTTCGGATTATAAGAACGACAATTTCGTGGTGTCATTGCTGGAAGGTTCCGTATTCCTCTATCAGGACGGTATGGAGGAGACCGGGCTTTATCTCAACCCTAATGAGCAGCTGGTCGAGTCGGAAGGCGGTTATGTGAAGAAGATGTTCGTCCAGGATCCGGCCATGTGGGTCAACGGCTTTTATTCTTTCAACAACAACACCATGGAGTACATCCTGTCCAAGCTCGAATTGTACTACGATGTCAGGATTGTTGTCCTGAACGGGCCTCTTCTCAATAAGACATATACCGGAAAGTTCCGCCAGACGGACGGGGCGCGTGAGATCCTGAGGATAATGAGCCGGATCTATCCTTTCACCGTCAGGGAGGACGAATCCTCCAACACGATTTACATCCAATAGCGAATACGATACATACCACTATACTGACACGACATAAACCCTGGGAATATAATAATTTAGAGATACCTAATTTATAACCAATCAATTATTTACACCCTAATGAGCTGTCAAAAATCTATCCAGTCCAAGGCGACATGGAGGTTTTTCCTCTTTGCTGTGGCATGTTTCCTATTGCCATCTGTCGCCAGGAGCCAGGCCCAGGTGCCTTCCTCCCGTGTCACTTTGACATCTTCCACAGTCTCTGTGGAGAAGTTCTTCTCTGAGGTGGAATCACAGACAAATTGTCTTGTGGTCTACAGCGAGGCTAATATCCAGCCTTCCGCCAGCGTCACATTCAGCCGCAGGGAAGCCCCTCTTTCATCATTCATTCAGGAGTTCGCGTCCAAATTCGGGCTCGAATACACTTATTCCAATGGCTACATCACCTTCAAGAAAGAAAGGTCCGCATCCTCATCCGGCCGGTTGAGAGGGACTGTCCTTGAAGCCTCAGGCGCCCCTGTCATGGGAGCCGGAGTGGTCATAGCGCAGAATCCTAATGTGGGTACCGTCACGGATCTTGATGGAAACTTTTCCATCAATGTGTCCAGGGGCCAGACTTTGAGGATCTCCTCGGTAGGCTATGAGTCCAAGGAGGTTCCGGTCAACTCTTTCTCCCCGATGACCATCGTGCTGGATGTGTCTTCCGAGTTTCTCGATGATGTCATCGTGATCGGTTACGGTTCGGCGAAGAAGGCTGACTTGACCGGAGCCACCTCGTCAGTAGAGGGGGATCGGATCGCCGCCAAGAGCACACCTCAGCTCTCAACCCAGTTGCAGGGAATGATGGCTGGAGTCCAGGTCACCAGGTCCACCGGTGATCCGAGCGGCGGAGCCACGATCCGTGTCCGCGGTATCACGACCAATTCCACCAATGACCCCCTCGTCATCATCGATGGCGTGCCGGGGAGCCTGGACGATATTTCCTCCTCTGATGTCAAGGATATTCAGGTACTGAAGGACGCGGCCTCGGCTTCCATTTACGGTTCACGCGCCGCGGCGGGTGTCATCCTCGTGACTACCAAGAGGGCCAAGTCGAACGAGTTCAGGATGAATTACAACTTCGAGTATGGTCTTGACAAGCCCACGGCCGTTCCTGAGTTCGCCCGCGCCGCCCTTTGGATGTCCGGTATGAACGAGGTCTCGTTCAA
>JAFVED010000088.1 GCA_017478125.1 Bacteroidales bacterium
ATCAACTTGTTGAGGATCTCCACCGAGGCACCGGTACGGAGACCGTCGGGAGCGGTGTTCATGCAGTAATCCACCAGGCGATCCACAGTGGAAGTGGCGACGTGCATCCTCGTGTCGGAAGAAGCGTAGTAGATGAACACCTTCCCGTCCGGATCACAGATCCATCCGTTGGTGAAAAGGACATTCATCACATCTCAATATATTCCCCGCCCTCGGGGGCCATCAGGAAGCCGGCAGGCTCCGCGATCACCTCAGAAGGATCTTCAAGGGAAGTCATGTACATGTAAAGCACATAGCGGAGACCGGAGGCGCACCCCCTGACTCCATGAGCGAGATGGAGCCAGCCTTTCGAGGTCTTTATCGGATGGGGACCTTCCCCGTTCTTGCACTCCATTATGGTGTGATAACGCCTGCGGCTAAGGACCTTCTCCTCACCGATGACGGCGTGTTCCATGCTGTCCACCAAAGCCCAGCCTATCCCGGGGCCGTTTCCGGCGTCGATGAAACCATCCTGGGGACGGGTGTAAAGCGCGTATTTCCCATCCACGAACTCAGGGTGGAGAACGACATTACGTTGCTGGTGGGACGAGACGATGTCAGGAAGCCTCTCCCAATTGACGAGGTCCTTTGTCCTGGCGACTCCGGCGCAGGCCATGGCCGCGGAGAGGTCGTCCGGTCGGCTGGGGTCCTTTCTCTCGACGCAGAAAATGCCATAGATCCAGCCGTCCTCATGGGCTGTAAGCCTCATGTCATAGACATTGGTAGCCGGCTCCCCATATTCCGGCATCGTTATCGGATGGGGCCAGAAACGGAAATTATCGACTCCGTTGGGACTCTCGGCAACGGCGAAAAACGACTTGCGGTCAGCGCCTTCCACCCTGGCGACCAGGATATATTTCCCTTGGAATTTTATCGCTCCGGAGTTCATTACAGCATGGATCCCGAACCTCTCCAAGAGGTAGGGATTGGTCTCCTTGTGGAGATCATAGCGCCACTCCAGGGGAGCATGACCGGCGGTCAATACAGGGTTGACGTATCTCTGGTACACACCATTACCCTCAATGGGGGTATTCACGCATGAAACCAACTTCTTATGTGACTCCTTGAGCCACTCCAATCTCTCTTCGTATGTCATAGCAACACTATATCGTTCTTCTCACTGAATACCTTGAAATCTTCCTCGTTCTCAAAGCCCTTCCAGGGACCATAGAAATGGCCGGGCTTGTCGTGGGCGTTGCGCCATGTCAGCACATAGGCGACCGGGAACCCTTTTATCGCCGGATAGAGCCTCTCTGTCCACCAGTGGGGATCCACAAGACCCTCAAGACCAGTCTCTGACAGGCACATGAGCTTTCCGCGCTCCTTGGATATCGCCTCCAGGGTGGACAGCATCTGCCTGACTTGGGAGACATAGCGTTCCCCGGCGATTTCCAGGCCATCCTGTCCGACATATTCATAGATGTCAGTCCCGAGGATGTCCACAATCTCGTCACCCGGATACCTTGACATATAATCCTCAGCGCTCAACGGGCCGTTCGGGGAATAGCACCACAGGAGGCTCTTGACTTTCTTTTCGGCCATTCTTTCGTATGTGAGCCGGAAAAGGGCCTTGTACTGCTCCGGAGTGCAGAGCTTTCCACCCCACCAGAACCAACTGCCGATGTTCTCATGCCAGGGACGGAATATTACCGGAGAGCCTCCCAGGCTTTTGAGGAAATCAGCCAGGCGGTCGAGCAAGAGGACAAACTCCTCGTGTTTCTCCCCGCCCTCAAGTACAGAAGCCACAACCTGGTCCGAAGAGATGTCCCAGGAATCGCCTCCC
>JAFVED010000089.1 GCA_017478125.1 Bacteroidales bacterium
ATGTCAGCACCACCATGAACCTCTATGTCCACCCGGATATAGAGAGGAAAAGGAAGTGTATCGAGAAGATGATGGAGATCTTTTAAATCCCCGTTCTACTGCATTCCATTTCATAAGCTTTGACCAAATATTAAGTTTAATAAAAAATTTAAGCTTATGAGTAAAAAATTTGTTTTTTTTCTGCTGTGCCTCTGCGTGAGCATGGGTACGGTGTTCGCGCAGAACATCACCGTTAACGGTACGGTGACCTCTGCCGAGGACGGCCTTCCGGTAATCGGAGCGTCCGTCTTCGTCCAGGGAACTACCAACGGCGTCATCACCGATGCTTCCGGTAAGTACACCCTGCGCAACGTCCCTTCGGGCAGCACACTCGTGTTCTCCTGCATAGGCATGGAGAGCCAGACCAGGCCCGCAGCGGCAACGGTCAATGTCGTCCTTGCTCCTGATTCAGAGCTTTTGGAGCAGGTCGTCGTGACGGCCCAGGGTCTGAAAAGGAAGGACAAGGCCATCGGTTATTCGACCGTCAAGATCGACGGAGAGAACCTGACCATCGCCCGTCAGACCGACCTCGGCCAGTCCCTTGCAGGTAAAGTCTCCGGAGCGCGCTTCTATTCCCGTTCCGGAACGTCCCTCGACGCAGGATCGATCGTCCTTCGTGGAACCTCGGTGTTCAACAACATCTCCGGTTCCTCACCCATCTACGTCATTGATGGAACCATCGCCAGTCAAGGCGCCCTCAATATGGACGATGTTGAGAGCATCAACATCCTCAAGGGTCCTGCCGCCACCGCACTTTACGGTTATCAGGGTGCAAACGGCGCCGTGATCATCACCACGCGCGGCGCAAAGAGCGGCGAGTCCCACATCGAGTTCAGCCACACCACCACTATGGAGCGCTACTACAACCATCTCAAGCTCCAGCATGAATATGGCGGTGGTTCTTACGGTCGTTATGGACAGTACTATGGAAACCAGGCCAATTACGCCGATGTCGACACCATGGATCCCGCCTGGCTGTTCGGCAACTTCGAGAGCAAGAACCCCGACGGATCCTACAACATGGACTGGGGTGACGACGAAAACTGGGGTCCCCGCTTCAACGAGAACGTCAACGTCGCTTCCGCCCTCTACTGGGATCCTACCAGCAGCAAGTACATGCAGGCTGATCCCTGGATCTCCAGGTTCAATCCCGCCGACATGTTCCGCACAGGCTGGACCAACACCACCAACATTGCGGTAGCCAACGGAGGCCAGAACCACAACACCCGCGTCTCCTTCACCAACTCAGACCGCACCGGTATCGTCTACAACTCAAGGGCTGTCAGGCGTTACCTCACGATGAAGACCAACATCAAGCCCACTTCATGGCTCAACCTTACCCTGGACTACAAGTTCACCTACAGGCAGGATCACAATGCTGCGGGAGACGGTTATTCAAGTCTTAACAGCCCCCTCGCGGACTTCATCCAGTGGGGTCATATGAATGTCAACTTCAAGGAACTGAAGGACTGGGAGCGTCCTGACGGCAGTGTCCGTACCTGGAACATCACCTCCAAGTCCAACTTCCAGCCGACCTACCATGACAACCCGTTCGCCTACGCCGAGCTGCACAATGCCTATTCCACCTATCTGTGGAACGTCATCACCGGCGACGCCGAAGTCATCCTCCCCTGGAACTTCAAGGTCGGAGCCAGGATAATGGGCAACATCAGAAACTATCACGGCGAGACCAAACAGCACCAGGCAGGCAACTTCCGCAATATGACCTCCTACTATGGAGAGAGCCAGAATCATGTCGTCGACATGACCTATCAGGGCAGGATCACCTGGGACAGGAACTTCATCAACGACCGTCTCGGCATCAACGCCGCGGCCTTCATCGAGGAGAGGACCTACGACTACGGTTCACTCAGTTCCAACACCAATGCCGGACTGATCATTCCGAAGCTCTACAACCTCTCGAACTCGGTCAACACCTACTCGACGAGCAACTCCGTGACCAAGTACATCACCCGCTCAGTCTACGGCAACCTCACCGCGGGTTTCGACGACACCTTCTTCGTGGACTTCTCCATCCGTAATGACTGGGATTCCAGGCTGCCTGTCTCCCAGAACCATTACCTCTATGGCGGTGCATCCGTGTCCATCATGCTGAACAAGTTCGTCAAGGCCAGCTGGCTTGACTTCTGGAAGCTGCGTGCCAGCGCCGCCCAGGTCGGATCGACCATGGGTGCCTATGCCACTACATATGTCTATTCCATCGGTTCGAGGTACAACAACGCCATCTCCTCGATGGGTGTGCCCACGACCCAGATCGATCCTGAGCTTAAGCCCACTATCTCCACATCCTATGAGGTCGGTACCGAGTTCAGGATGTTCAAGAACAGGCTGCACGGTGACATCAACTTCTACAACCGCGACACCAAGAACCAGATCGTCTCACTGCCTGTCGCCGGCCAGACCGGCTGGAACATGAGGCAGGTCAACGCCGGCCTCGTGAGGAACAGGGGTATCGAGTTCGAGATCGGTGGTGACATCATCCGTACCAGGGACTTCACCTGGGGCGCCGATTTCAACATCGCCAAGAACGTCAACACCCTGGTTGAGCTCCACCCGGACCAGAAGAAGTACTTCCTCAGGTACGACAAGTTCAACTACGAGTTCGGAATGTACTCTATCGAGGGTGAGCCGGTCGGTGTCCTCTACACCGGAGGCCGCTTCAAGAGGACCGATGACGGACAGTATGTCCTCGCAAAGAACACCACCGCCGCCCAGAAGCAGAACTTCGGCGACTACCGCCCTGTCATCGACACCGAGGAGAAGGTGGTCGGTAACTTCCAGCCCGACTTCACCGGTGGTTTCTCAACCAACTTCCGCTACAAGACCTGGACCCTCGGCATGAACTTCGACTACACCATCGGAGGTGACATCTTCTCATGGACCAACCTCTGGATGCAGGGTTCAGGTATGTCCGCCGAGACCGCCGCTGTCAATGACCGTGGTGTCAACGTACGTGAGCCTGTCGCCAAGGGCGGCGGTGTCCACGTCGTCGGAGTCGACACTGACGGCAATCCCGTCGACACCTACATCCAGTCATGGAGGTGGTACCAGTACAAGGCCAACTACGACAACGACGGTGTCCTTTACAAGAGGACTTACCTGAAGCTCCGTGAGCTCTCACTCACCTATGCCCTGCCCAGGACGTTCGTCAAGGATCTCGGCATCGGCCT
The DNA here is from genome assembly GCA_017478125.1 of Bacteroidales bacterium. GTDB lineage: Bacteria > Bacteroidota > Bacteroidia > Bacteroidales > UBA932 > Cryptobacteroides. The sequence continues at coordinate 3,231 of JAFVED010000089.1, forward strand.
CCACTCAGCCAGCGTATCCTTCGTCACGACGAATCCTTGGCTGATCTACTCCGCCTGCCCCAACTTCGACCCTTCGGAGTCAAGCAGCAACTATCTTGAAGCCGGACAGACTCCTTCTTCGAGGACATACGGTCTCACTTTCAAGTGCATGTTCTAAACTAAGGAGATTACAGTTATGAATATAATCAGAAAATCCACCATTGCGGCCCTTGTTCTTGCCGCTTCGCTTACGAGCTGCGATTTCAGTGATTTCGGGGACATCAACGTATCCCCCAACGCACCTGGTACTCCGTACACCAACCTGCTCTTCACGAACGCGTGCTACTCAGTCACGAATTTCATCTCAGCCGGCAGCTATGACTACTGGCAGCCGACCCATGCGGGTTATCTTGCAGAAGCCGGCAACA
>JAFVED010000090.1 GCA_017478125.1 Bacteroidales bacterium
ATAAATCTCAGCTTGACCCGGCAACGCTTCCTTTTTTAAGGAATCAACGCTCTCGATTAAAATTTCTCGGTACTTGCTTGTACTAATCTTTCAACCTTGTCAATGATCTTTTCAGGGTAATTAAACCCGCTCCTTTCTCAGAAGCGGGTGCAAAGGTAGTATCTTTTCCGGAACCTGCAAATTTTTTTCGAAAAAAGTTTTCAACAGGTCTTGTTAACTAAAACGCGGTCCTACATGCCCGCTACCACGATCAGGGATAGTCCGACAACGAAGAACAGGAACATAAGTCCAAGAAGACCATAGACTTTCTTGTCAGAACCCTTGAACTCCTTCCAGACAAAGACCCCCCAGATGGCGGCGATCATCGGAGCTCCCTGGCCAAGGGCATAGGAAACGGCGGGACCCGCGGCCTTGGAAGTGATATAGCTCAAAGCCGTACCAAGACACCAGACCGCGCCCCCAAGCATCCCCACAAGATGGGTTTTAGCGTTGCCGGCGAAATATTGCCGATATGTGACGGGCTCCCCGACAAAGGGCCTTCTCATCACGATTGTGTTGAACAGCAGATTACTGAGCAGGACTCCCAAAGTGAATATCACAGACGCGGTGTACGGAGTGGCATATGGATGGACGAACGGAATCTCATCGGTCACATTTCCCATTCCCCTCATCACAAACGAGGAGAAGAAGGACATCACCACTCCGGCGATAAGGGCCAGGACGACACCTTTCTTCTGGTCGGCCTTGCTGACATTTGATTCGCCCTTCATACCGGAGGCTGCTCCATTGCAGATTATGGCGACCACGACAAGAGCAACCCCGATGGCCAGAAGCGCGGCGTTGCCCTTATTGTTGGTGACATAGTTGTTGACCACTCCCAGCACCAAAGCTATGCCGACCCCGAGGGGGAAGGCGACGGACATGCCGGCTATGGATGTGGAGGCACTCAGAAGGATATTGGAGGCGGTGAATATTATACCGCCAAGAAGGATCCATCCCACACTCTTCCAAGACAGGTGGCTTATATTATATAAGAAGGACTCGCCGTCGGACCCGAAACTTCCGAGAGTGAGGGCGAGAAGCAGGGCGAATATCACCATGCCTATCACATAATCCCAATAAAACAACTCGTACCTCCAGCTTTTGGCCGCCAGTTTCTGGGTGTTGCCCCAGGAACCCCAGCAAAGCATGATGACAAAGCAAAGAAAGACCGCGAGGGCGTAACTGTTGACGATTACCATAAATAGTTTATTAAAAATGTAGACGATCAATGTTCCGCAAGTTACGGATTTTGGCGGAAAAAAGAAAGGGCGGCAGGCCGTTTTTGACCTGTCGCCCTTACATACAGCTTAACGCGGACGATTACATCATACCGCCAGCGGGCATGGCGGGAGCAGCGGGCTCTTTCTCAGGAATATCCACGATACCGCACTCGGTGGTAAGGAACATCCCGGCTACAGAGGCGGCGTTCTCCAGGGCGACGCGGGCCACCTTCGTAGGATCGATGACACCGGCCTCGAACAAGTTGACAAACTCGTCTGTACGCGCGTTGTAACCGAAATCACCCTTGTTCTCGCGGATCTTCTGGATAATCACGCTGCCTTCGACGCCAGCGTTCTCGGCGATCTGGCGGAGTGGCTCCTCGATGGCGCGGGAAATGATGTGGATTCCCGTGGTCTCGTCCTCATTCTCTCCCTTGAGGTTCTTCAGGGCATCGGCGGCGCGGATGTAGGCGACACCTCCTCCAGGAAGATAACCCTCCTCAACAGCGGCGCGGGTGGCGTTAAGAGCGTCCTGCACCGTGTCCTTCTTCTCCTTCATCTCAATCTCGGAACCAGCTCCGACATAGAGGACAGCGACCCCGCCGGCAAGTTTTCCAAGCCTCTCCTGGAGTTTCTCCTTGTCATAGTCAGAAGTCGTGGTCTGGATCTGCTTGCGGATCTGGGCGACCCTGTCGGCGATGTCTTCCTTGACTCCGGCTCCACCGACGATGGTGGTATTGTCCTTGGTGATAGTGACCTTCTCAGCCCTGCCAAGCATGTCGGGAGTCGTGTTCTCAAGGGTGAATCCCCTTTCCTCAGACACGACTATGGCACCGGTAAGGGTAGCGATGTCCTGGAGCATCTCCTTGCGGCGGTCTCCGAAACCGGGAGCCTTGACTGCGGCGATCTTCAAAGTGCCGCGGAGCTTGTTCACAACGAGGGTTGTGAGAGCCTCGCCGTCAACATCCTCAGCTATGATCAGGAGAGCCCTGCCCTCACGGGCGATCGGCTCAAGGATAGGAAGGAGATCCTTCATGGTAGAGATCTTCTTGTCGCAGATCAAAAGGGAGCAATCGTCCAGGACGGTCTCCATCTTGTCGGGATTGGTCATGAAATAAGGAGATATGTATCCCCTGTCGAACTGCATGCCCTCGACAACCTTGACCTCAGTCTCGGTGCCCTTGGCTTCCTCGACAGTGATGACACCGTCACCTTTGACCTTTGACATGGCGTCGGCGATGAGCTTGCCGATGGTGGCGTCGTTGTTGGCGGAGACTGTACCGACCTGCTCGATCTTGGAATAGTCGTTGCCAACCTTCTTGCTCTGCTTCTGGAGGTTAGCCACGACAGCGGCCACAGCTTTGTCAATCCCCCTCTTGAGGTCCATAGGATTGGCGCCGGCGGTCACGTTCTTCAGGCCGACATTGATGATGGCCTGCGCCAGCACAGTGGCGGTGGTGGTACCGTCTCCGGCCTGCTCATTCGTCTTGGAGGCGACCTCCTTGACCATCTGGGCACCCATGTTGGCATATCTGTCCTCAAGCTCAACCTCCTTGGCGACGGTAACACCGTCCTTGGTGACCTGGGGAGCACCGAACTTCTTGTCTATAACGACATTACGACCCTTGGGACCAAGAGTCACCTTCACGGCGTCAGCCAAAGCGTCAGCTCCTTCTTTCATCTTGGAGCGGACATCCACATTGAATTTTATCTCTTTTGCCATAGTGATTTCCTCCTTAAATTAACTACAGGATAGCCAAAATATCAGACTGTTTGACTATCAAATACTTCTTATCATCGACGGTGACCTCTGTGCCGGCATATTTTCCATAGAGGACTTCCTCACCCGCCTTAACCTCCATCGGTTCATCCTTTTTTCCGGGACCGACGGCGATAACTTTACCCTGCTGGGGTTTTTCCTTTGCTGTGTCAGGAATGTAGATTCCTGAAGCTGTCTTTGTCTCGGCCTCCTTGGGCTCGATCAAGACTCTGTCTGCCAATGGTTTGATCATGATATTAAATATTATTGACGTATTGCTTTCACCACTCCGGAACAACTCCGGAGGCACGTGAAAAGAATCAAAGGCTGTGCCACCCAAGACGCGACTGACAATTTGTCACCCGGCTGGAAAAGCCCTAAGCGGTGCCGGAATTGATAAAACAAAAAATAATATATATATTTGAGATTACAAATACTCTGACTTATGAAGAAATCAGCCAAGGCCTTTCTGGCCGTCATGACTTTGGTCGTCGTCGCGGCCACGGTGTCATCATGTAGCCGCTTCGGCAAAAGCAAGGGGCAAAGCACGGAATTCGCGACCTTCATCAAAGCCTACACAGGGGGCATCATCTCGGACAAATCCACCATCAGAGTGGAATTGACCTCGGACATCAGTGACGTTACCCCGGGGGCGGACATCAAAGAAGGCATCCTGTCTTTCACCCCATCCATAAAAGGTACGGCCAGATGGCTTTCCCAGAGCACCATCGAGTTCATTCCCGAGAGCGGAGCGCTCAAACCCGGGCAAGCCTATACCGGGAAGCTTCGTCTGGACAAGATACACAAGGTCGGATCCTCGAAGTTCAAGAGGTTCTCGTTCAACTTCCTGGTAGCGATCAAGGAGGCGGTCCTTGCCCTGGATGACATCACCATCACCCCGGCGTCCCCCGACAAGGCCAGCGTGAGCGGAACCATCGCCATGACTGAGGAACTCCCCATAGATAAGGTCCGCAAAATGATAGACTACAGCTATCCCGACAAGTCCGGAGAACTGACAGTCACCGCGGGGCAGGATCCGCTCAACTACCATTTCGACCTTGTGGGGCTTAACAGGAATGACAAGGACAACACACTGAGGATCACGCTCAAATCCGGCGACACAGGCTTAGTGGCGGACTCCAAGATAGAGAC
>JAFVED010000091.1 GCA_017478125.1 Bacteroidales bacterium
AGGTCGACCCTCTGGTCCATGATGCTGACGAAGACGGTGAAACCGTTGGGATACATCTGGGGCTTGGCCACGATCCTGCGCTGCAGCTCCGTGAAAGAGCGGAGCGGCACATCACGGAGAGTCGTGAGGCAATTGTCAACGAAAGTGAACGAGACGGCCTCCATCGAGTAGTCCTCCGGACCCGGCATGAGGAAGTTGGTGTTGGCGAATATCGCGTTCTCCGTCTCTGAATATCTTGACGAGCTTTCGATCTCCTCGGCCTGCGCGCGGCTCTGGATCTCTTCTCCAAGGAAGTCGTCGACGGTGTGCTTCTCCTCTCCTGACGGGGAAAGGAGATCAATCCAGAGGACCTCTTCCCTGCTGAGCTTGGAAAGTTCCCTCTCCGACTGGGCCACAACCAGCTTGCCGTTCCTTCTGTAGAAGATCGCGATCATAGTCCGCAAAAATAGGAATATTTTCGCAAAAATAAGGAAAAAAGCGGAACTAAATGAATTTGAATAGGATATTCAGGCCGATCAAGATAAGGACCACGCCACCGGCCCATAACGCGCGGCGTCCGTATCGCCTGCCGGCACAGGCTCCTCCCTTCATACCCGCGACAACAGTGACGACAGTGACAGCGAGAATGGCCGAGGCCTTGGTGAGAGTGTCCGCGACGCTGTCCCCGTCCAGCGAGAACGAGACACCCACCGAGAAGGCGTCGATGCTGGTCGCCACAGCCCCTATTATGACATTCCTTATCCCGTTCAGGTTCCTGGCGGAATCCTCGTTTTTCCAAGCCGAGACGAGCATGGAGCCGCCGACATATAAAAGCAGGAGGAATCCCACAACTGGAGCCGCTTTACCGATGAATCCGGCCAGAAGGTCTCCAAAAGCCCAGCCAGACAGGAAAAGCCCGCACTGGACCAGTCCGAAGACCAGCGCTACCGGAAGGATTCTCCTCCATGAGTCCTCCCTCAAAGCCACGCTGGAGGCCGCAGAAACCGCGAAGCAGTCGGCACAAAGCGACAAGGCCAGTATTAACGCGCTGAATATCATCTCATTCTGGGCGAACCTGTCATTCTGAGCGAAGCGAAGAATCTAAGGCCGGAACGGCTGCCGGCCGGTAATCGATCTGCCGAGGGTAAGTTCGTCGGCATATTCAAGGTCATCGCCGAACCCGAGTCCGCGGGCCAAAGATGAGACCTTGACCCCGAATCCGGAAATCTGGCGGTATATGTAAAACGAGGTCGTCTCACCCTCCACATCCCCGCTCAACGCCAGGATCACCTCCACCTCGGAAGGTATCGACGCGGGCGACGAGGTCAACTCCCCGACCCTTTCGACAAGCGATGAGATGGTCAGGTCCGAAGGCCCTACCCCGGCTATCGGGGAGATTATGCCACCCAAGACGTGATAGACACCGTGGTACTGCCCCGTGTTCTCTATGCTCATCACATCCCTGACGTTCTCCACGACGCAGATCATTCTCCTGTCCCTGCTGTTGTCCGAGCAGAGCGAGCACGTGTCGGAATCCGATATCATCTGGCAGATCCGGCAATAACGCGCCTCGTCCCTGAGCCGGACGATCGAGTCGGCGAAATGACGGACATTCTCAGAAGGTTGGCGGAGTAGATGCAAGGCCAGCCTCAACGCGCTGCGCTTCCCCACCCCGGGCAGGGAGCCTATCGCCTGCACGGCGTCCTCAAGCAGTTTTGAGGGATATTTCTCCGGGACTGTCATGCTTTGCTGGATTGGCTTTGATAGAAGAAAACAGCCGCCCTGACGGAGCCATGCGACAGAAGCATCCGGCGGGCATATTCATAATCGGCCAGGCCGGTCTCCTCCATGATCATCCGCGCTCCACGGTCAACCAACTTGGCATTGCTCAACCGCATGTCGACCATCTTGCTGCCCCGGACGTGTCCGAGACGGATCATCGCCGCGGTGGAGATCATGTTCAGGACCAGTTTCTGCGCCGTCCCGGCCTTCATCCTGGTACTCCCGGTAACGAATTCCGGTCCCACCACCACGACAACCGGGATCTCAGAGACGGAGGCCAGGGGCGATCCCTCATTGCAGGTAACACATCCTGTCAGCAGGCCTTTCTGCCGGGCGGTCTCCACCGCTCCGACGACGTATGGAGTGGTCCCGGAAGCGGCAATCCCGATCAAAATGTCATTCTCTGTCGGAGAATACCGCAGCATGTCCTCCCAGCCGCCCGTACGAGAGTCCTCGGCACCCTCGACAGCGTCGCGGATAGCCTTGTCCCCACCGGCCATCAGGCCGATGAACACATCATGCACCCCGTAGGTGGGAGGGATCTCGGAAGCGTCAACCACACCAAGCCTGCCGCTGGTACCAGCCCCGAGATAGAAAACCCGTCCTCCGCGGGGAACCCTCTCCACAATCCTGTCCACAAGCTCCTCTATCTTGGGGATGGCGGTCGCGACAGCCTCCGGGACTGTCCTGTCCTCCGAGTTGATCGCCCGCAGAAGCTCCGCTGTGGACATCTTCTCCAGATGGTCGTATCTTGATGATTGTTCCGTGATCCTTTCTTCCATCCTAATACCTCCCGAGATGATACTCCACCAACCCCTCCATCGGGGAAGCCAAGAACTTCCCGAACCGGATCCCATAAGGTCCAGCCACCCTCTCGAGCGCCTCCCGGTTGGCATAGCCGAAACCTCCCACCACACCGACTGGGTAAGTCTTTGCGTCGTACTGGAGCAGAACCCTTGTGACGAAATCACGGAAATTGCTGTCCACCAACTCTCTGACATATTCACAAGAGGTGTATCTCGCCATGATCCAGGGAGCGAAAGCACCAAGGTAACCGGCCGGAGAGCCGCCTTTATAGACATTCTGGACAACAGTCATGTAGTCAACCTTGAAATCCGCGGCGAACTCGCCTGCCACGGGCTCCGGAACCAGTCCCTTCAGGAAATCCGAGACAAACAACTTCCCCAGACGGGCGCCGCCGCCCTCATCCCCAAGGATGAAGCCGCCTGAACGGACATTCCTGACTATGCGGGAACCGTCGTAAAGGCAACTGTTTGACCCGGTTCCGAGGATCGCGGCGATCCCCGGCTTATGGCCGCAGACCGCCCTGGCCGCGGCCAGGGTATCCGAAGCGTATTCTATCAGGGCACCAGGGAACAACGACCTGAGCACCCCGTCCAATCCCTCCGCCTGGGGAGGCACCGCCTCTTGTCCCGAGGCTATCAGCCCGGCGGCATAGAAATGGACATTCCCGAATCCGGAGACCCCCTCTTTGGCGAGCTCGGCCGCCGCCTCATTAGCCACCTCATTCACAGCGCTTTCCGACATCGAAGAAATATTCATTCCTCCTGTCCTGACACTCACCACCGGGCCGTCTTCGCCCAAGGCAAGCCAATC
>JAFVED010000092.1 GCA_017478125.1 Bacteroidales bacterium
GAAAAAGAGCAGGAAAAAGACCGAGAGATAGGGGGTGGGGTCGAACTCGTTGTACTCAGGGCGGCCGTACATGTCGGTGAGCACAGTGAACATCCTGGTGAACCAGTTGCCTTTGAGTTTGATCGGAGGATTGTCTTCCTTGAGGGCATCTTCCTTGAGATAAAGGACTCCTTCCATGGAGTCGAACGCCTCGCGAAGCTTCTTTTCGTCCTCAGCGGGGGCGAATCCCTCGAAGGTAGTAATATGGTTTTCGGCAGCCTTGCCTGCGCCTGCGTCTGCCAGATATCGCTGTAGCGCTGTGTCCGCCTTGTTGAGCCGCTCCCTGAGTGCGGGAACATAGTCCTTGAGCGTGCAGAGAAGTCCCTTGCAGGCAATCAGTTCACCTTCCTTGTCTGAAAGGATGCCTTCGGCCTCTATGAAGTTGTTCTCCGGTGCCTTGAGCTCCGCGGCAGGGAAAGAATAATCCGGATCATCAGAGACGGTCACGAACCAGACATTCCGTCCGTCGTCGGCCATTTCCCGCAAAGCATAGTCCTGACCCCAGGAGGGATCGTAGGATTTCTTGGGGACCTTGTAGAAGCGGATCTTGAGTCCGCGGGCGGCCAGCTCTTCGATCACCTGAGGGTCGAAATTGCCCCATGCCCTTGCCTCTTCCACCTCTTTGCGGGTGGCGTCGATCTCTTCCTTGAGCTGCTTCGAGCGGGTAGAAACCTTCTGGAATAGCTCCAGTGGATCGCCGACTTCATCGTACGAGGAAGAGGGCCTGAACTTCGTGTGGTCAGGATCATCCTCCGGAGTGAATGCTTCGAGGGCTTTGATGGCCTTCCTGCATTCCTCGCTTTCAGTAAACAGGCGTGAGGAGGTCTCGTCCACCGGCTTCTCAGCGCGTGTGATGTCAACGACACCAAGTCCTTCGAGCTCGGCGAGGAAAGCCTCGGTTTCTCCGCTAAGCAGGATGAAGGAATACTTTGTCATTTTCTCAATCATGGCTCATTTCCTCCATCTCTTCTTCTTCGGCGTGGCGTTCCTTCACGATCTTCGACGAGGCCTTGCTCAGGTTCTCCTCGTCTTCCATGTAGCGTTTGATCTTGCGGATGGCCTCCTGATAGCCCGGGATCTGGACTTTCTCGTAAAGATTGACTTTCTGGGTCGTCTTCTTTCGTTGATAGTCCAGTATACGTTTTTTCTCCTTATAGACCTCGGATTCGATGCCAAGCCGGGAAAGCTCCTTCAGGATCGCGACCCCGTCCATATACCATGCGGGTTTGACGAAGGTGTTGAATGGCTTGACCTCGTATTTGATCCCGGCAAGCTCCGGGCATTTGACACCGGCCACCTTGACTGTCCTCAAGTCCACATCTGTGATTGACACGATCCCGTGTTCAAACTCATTCCAAAGCGGCGCGAGATAGTCGTACTTCTTCTCGGCCATGTCAAGCTCCCGGATAAGGCGCTCGCTTTTCTCCTTTGCCTTGCGCACCTCGAGGCGTAGGGCGCTCTCCTTGTTCTGCAGGGTGGGGAGGGCGTTCTGACGCATCTTGAGCTGCTTTTGCAGGTTGTTCAGCGATGTCTTGTTGTATTGAAACTTGATAGCCATTCCTTAGCGGCCTTTCCAGTATTTGTCGATCAATGCTTGCTTGATGCCGGTCTCGGCTTTGGTGAAATACTTGCCGAACAACTCCCAAGCGGTGTCGAGCATCTCAGTGATGGAGATATTGACATCGATTGACAGGAGCCTCGCGGCGTATTCCCTGGCATATTCGAGACAGCGGTGGTCATAGTCGGAGAGGTCGAAACCGTTCTCCAGCTTTGTCTTGGCGTTCTGGGCGTCCGCATAGAGACGGACTCCGGCGTTCATGACCTGGCTGTGATCCTCGCGCGTCTTGATGTTCTGGACTCTTTGCTTGAGTCGCGACAGAGAGCGGAAAGGATCAATGATAACCTTGCCGGAATCGGAATCCGCGCGGAGAAACAGCTGTCCTTCAGTAATATATCCGGTGTTGTCGGGAATGGCGTGCGTGATGTCTCCGTCGTTCAGGGTGGTGACCGCTATGATGGTGATCGAACCATCTGTCGGGAGCTGGACCGCCTTCTCGTAGATTTTGGCCAGATCCGAGTATAGCGAGCCGGGCATCGAGTCTTTGGACGGTATCTGGTCCATACGGTTGGACACGATCGACAGGGCATCGGCGTACAGGGTCATGTCGGTGAGGAGCACAAGTACTTTCTCGTTCTTGTCCACCGCGAAATACTCCGCCGCTGTCAGCGCCATATCCGGGACCAGAAGCCTCTCGACGGGCGGATCCTCGGTGGTGTTGACAAAACAGATAATCCTGTCCAACGCGCCGGCGTTCTCGAAAGCGTGGCGGAAGAAGAGATAGTCGTCGTTGGAAAGGCCCATCCCTCCGAGGATGATCTTGTCCACATCCGCCCTCAGCGCCACATCCGCCATGACCTGGTTGTAGGGCTGGTCGGGATCGGCGAAGAAAGGAATCTTCTGTCCTGACACAATCGTGTTGTTGAGATCGATTCCGGCGATACCGGTGGGAATCAGTTCGGATGGCTGACGTCTCTTGTAGGGGTTGACGGAAGGGCCTCCGATCTCCCTTCCCTCGCCCTCGACCTCAGGACCTCCGTCGATGGGACGGCCGTAGGCGTTGAAGAATCGTCCTGCCAGCTGGTCCGATACCCTCAGGGTAGGCGGTTCTCCAAGGAAGGTGATCTCGGCATCTGTAGGAATGCCCTCCGTGCCGGAGAATACCTGGAGGGTCACCAGGTCTCCTTTTGTCTTGACAACCTGGGCGAGTCTTCCATGCACGACCGCCAGCTCGTCGTTCGAGACGCCCTTGGCTTTAAGAGAGACCGTCGCCTTGGTGATGGCGTCCAGTCGCGTATATATCCGTTGATATGCCTTAATTGCCATATTCTTGAATTATTTTGCGGGTCTTGTTGGCGTAGTTCTCGAAGGCCTCGCCGTGGAACTCTGTGTAGTTCATTTGGCGGAGGTCATTGATGAGCTCCTTGAAGAAGTCGCGGCATTTCTCGAAATCCTCGAACTGATAGTCTTTCGCGCAAATCTCAAGCACCATGTCGAGCATGTATTTCTGCCTGTCCAAAGGGCACAGGGCATCGATGTGGTCGAACGCGTCTTGCTGGAGGAACACGAAATCTATCAGCTCCGACTTCCAGAAGCTGATGTGGTAGCCGATGGGGACACCGTCGTCACCGAGGATGTTGATCTGTTCGTTGGCCTCCCTGCCGCGCCTTAGGAGGTTCTTGGCTTCCAGCACCTTGGCCACCCAGCCTCTTTCGACGTTGCTGTCGAGATAAGAAATGATCTCCGGATACTCCAGGTATTTGGAATAAGACTCTATCGGATTGACGGCGGGGTAACGTTTCTGGTCGGCCCTGTTCTGCTCGAGACCGTAGAAGCATCTCGCGGCCTTCTTGGTCGACTCTGTGACCGGCTCTTTGAGGTTTCCTCCGGCTGGAGAGACCGTACCGATGAAAGTGATGGCTCCGGTCTGCCCGTTGTTGAGGACAACCATCCCGGCCCTTGAGTAGAAGTTGGAGATGATGGAGGAGAGGTCCACCGGGAAAGCGTCGGCGCCGGGCAGTTCCTCCATCCTGTTGGACATCTCCCTGAGGGCCTGGGCCCAGCGGGAAGTGGAATCTGCCAGCAGGAGGCATTTGAGACCCATCGCCCTGTAGTACTCGCAGATGGTCATAGCGGTGTAGACTGACGCCTCTCGGGCGGCGACCGGCATGTTCGAGGTGTTGCAGATGATCGTGGTGCGCTCCATGAGGTACCTTCCGGTATGGGGATCGATCAGCTCCGGAAACTCCGTGAATATCTCCACGACCTCGTTGGCTCGTTCCCCGCAAGCCGCCATGACTATCACGTCCGCGTCACCCTGTTTGGCGATGGCGTGCTGGAGGACGGTCTTTCCACAGCCGAAAGGCCCGGGGATAAAACCGGTACCGCCTTCGGCAATGGGATTGAAGGTGTCTATGCAGCGTACGCCGGTCTCCATGATTTTCCTGGGCCTGGGCTTCTCCTTGAAAGTCTTGACGGCCACCTTCACAGGCCATTTCTGGGTCATCGTGACATACTTCGTCTCGGAAGACTCGTCGCTTAGGGTCGCTATCACCATGTCGATGTTGTAGTTGCCCGCCGGAATGATCTTCTTGACGGTATATTCTCCCTTGAAACTGAACGGGACCATTATCTTGTGTGGCAGCCATCCTTCCTTGACTTCTCCGAGCCAGTCTCCGGCCACAACCTTGTCACCCTCTTGGGCGATCGGGGTGAAAGCCCACATTTTTTTGTGGTCGAGCGGATCGGTGTACTCTCCTCTCTTGAGGAACACGTCTTCCATGGTGGCGAGATTGTTCTGGAGACCGTCATAGACGCTTGACAGAATGCCAGGCCCGAGGGTGACCTCCAGCATCCTGCCCTCAAATTCGACGGGATCGCCGTTTTTAAGCCCTCTGGTGCTCTCGAAAACCTGTA
>JAFVED010000093.1 GCA_017478125.1 Bacteroidales bacterium
ACCATACCGGCGGCTACGGGTTTCATGATATTCTCGAGGGCATATTCATAATCCTCGTCAGTGATGAACGGAAGAGGGGAATATGCTCCCATCCCTCCGGTATTCGGCCCTTTGTCGCCATCAAATGCCCTTTTATGGTCCTGGGAAAGGACCATAGGGAACACTTCCTCTCCGCAGACAAAGCACAGGAAGGAGAATTCGGGGCCGGTCATATATTCCTCGACCACCACCCTTCCCTTGCCGAACTTGTCGTCCAGGAGCATATCCTTGAGCGCTTCCCGCGCCTCTGAGATGGACTCCGCGATCACCACGCCTTTTCCGGCGGCCAGGCCGTCGTACTTTAGCACGACCGGCATCATCTGCCTTTGGACATAGCCCAGAGCCTCGTCATAATCTTCGAAGGTCTTGTACGCGGCGGTAGGAACCCCGTATTTTTCCATCAGGCGCTTGGCGAAATCCTTGCTGGACTCGATCGTGGCGGCGGCCTTCGTGGGGCCGAATATGGCCTGTCCTGCATGGGTGAACGCGTCCACTATCCCGGCCGAAAGCGAAGCCTCAGGACCGACGACAGTGAGATCGACTCCTTGTTCCTTCACGAACTCAAGAAGTTTCTCTATCTCAGTGTCTTTGATCGGGACACACTCAGCTTGCGCGGCGATCCCGGCGTTGCCGGGGGCGCAGTAGATTTTCCGCACATGCCTGGAACGGGACAGGGCATCCACGATCGCATGTTCCCTTCCACCGCCTCCGACCACAAGAACGCTTTTGCTAAGGTAATCCTCCAGATTGATGGTCTTCCCATCATGCTTCTGGCTCGGTCTCAAATTGAACACTCCCATGATTATATTCCGTTAAAATTATCCCACCGCCATCTGATGTTTTCCACATCTGTAAAAGAGGGTATGAGTATACGAGGAGGAATCGTCGCGCCATAATCCAGTCTCGCCCTTCCCGACAAAACCACTTCTCCCTCAGGACTAATCCTCAAATGACCGGTATCAAATAGAGTATGAATGTCGACTCTCATAGCGAAGCCATTTGCCACAGTGTCGGCTCCGTTGTATTTATATGGTTTAATATGAGCGGCTTCCAGAACTTCCGGCATTGTGACATTGGTGATCACACATCGCTCACACGCATTTAGTACAGCTTTTCTGAAAGAGGCCTGATTGGGACGTGAGACACTGTAAGATACTCTTTTTCTTTCTATCTCAGAAGACACTCCTGAAAGCGAAGGCACCTTTGTCGGAGTAGTCTCGGCGCTCCTGACCATAACTTGAATTTCATCGAGAATGACCGAATTTAAAGTGTAAACTTCCGATGATCTATTCTCTCCTGAAACAAAAACATACCCATAATTGGCCAAGAAAAGAAAGAACTCACGGGCGAACCGTTTATCATTGTCCTTCGGACAACAATCCGGCCATCCATCCAATGATAATTGTCCATCCCGGAATCGAAGGATAAAACTGAAATAATCCTCCAATTCCGCACCGCATCCCGACAGAGGTATGATTATATCCAACAATTCCCGGTTGGTGATGTAGCCATAGGTGCTGTCATAATCGTATAGCCTCAAAAGAATCCTCAACAGCAACAACAAAGGTTTGAAACAAAGCCCATGCGAATGCCATTTTTCACACTCTCCCCTGGATTGGATATTCGCGTTCGGCAAAGTCAATGAATGTATTGTAGCCTCAGAGAATTCCGCCTGGGAGATCTCTCTGTCCGCGACTTTACGGCCAAAGTCCGTCAGGCGTATTATTCCAGAATGGTCATTATCTGAGGGTATCAGGCCGACAGCGCGCCAATACTGTCCAGAATTACGGATCAAGTTTCTCTCCCCGGTTCTCGCGGCGAGATTAATATTCAAAGAATCTTTGATGTCGTTTGATAAATCAGACATTTCTCTCGAGAATTCCTCTGAACTGTACTTAAGCCCGCTCCCGAGTTTCTCAAGTTTTCGCATTCTGGAAAGAACCCCGAGAAGGACAACGGGATCATTCAGTCCCTCCGTACATTGGAGGCTTGCCCATTTCCATTTGAACTCCTCAAATGGCTTTTTAGGAATGAAATCTGAAGGTAACATAATTTAAGGATTTAAGTTATTGAATTGATTGGCAACAGCTTCCGCAAGAAGCGGCGGAACCGCGTTGCCGATTTGCCGGTAAATGGATGACAACTTCCCACAAAACTCGTAGTCAAGAGGAAAACTTTGGACATAAGCAAGTTCCCTGCCTGTCATGCGCCTCATCCCGTTTGGATGGGGCAGAATCACCACCCCTCCTTTATCGTCACCCCTGGCGGTGACTGTGGGTGCCGGTTTGGCTGGGTCTAAAGGCCGATGGCCAAGATACCCATTGAATTGAAGTTTATATTTCGAGTAGCTATGGTTTTTCAGATCATTCTCTTTGTCTGGATCTGGAATGCCCGCCATGGCGTCACCTATTCCGATCCAAGGCTTCTTGCCATTATCCCCATCTTTGGAAAAAGAGGGTTCAGGAAACTCGTAGACAATGTCCAGATCATTCCTTACACCCACGATAAATACTCTTTGCCTAGTTTGCGGAACACCAAAGTCGGCGGCATTAAGTATTTTATACACAACTTGATAACCAATCTGTGAAAAATCAGAAAGGATCATCTCGAAAACCTTGCCTTTTGCCAAGTTCGTGAGTCCCTTCACATTCTCCGCCAGAAAAAACTTAGGTTTTTTTGACTCGATGACCCGGATTAGCTCTTTATACAAAGAATTGCGTTTATCTCCCTCGTTCCTCTTTACATTGGCCACAGAAAATCCTTGACAAGGGAATCCCCCTATGACGATATCACAATCAGGGATACTTTCAGAAGGAATATCCTTTATATCTCCAAGAACTATATGATCTCCGATATTCTTACGGTAAGTAGCTACGGCATCGGCATACAAATCATTAGCCCAGATTATCTTATGTCCTGCCAAGATAAAACCCAGATCCAAACCTCCCGCACCGCTGAAAAGAGAAACAACTTTCATTTCCGGTCCTCAATCTTGATTAGTTCATCTCCTAAAAGCCTACCAAATGCGACAGGAACCGCGTTACCGATCTGCCGATAACAAGAATTTAGTTTCCCAGAGAACACAAAATCATCCGGAAATGTCTGGACACAAGCGCTTTCCCTGACAGTAAGGCGCCTCTTTCCATTATAATGCGGAATGGCCACAACACCTCCCTTCCCATTTCCTCTTGCGAGAATTGTGGGAGAGGGTTTAGCTGGATCTGTCGGACGATGTCCCGTGAAGTTCCTGAAACTCAATTTATAAGATGACGCGACATGATTAGGGATGTCTCCACTTTCAGAAGGTTCAGGGAAATGTTCCAACGCTTGCTGTATTGATATCCATCCCGGCAGTTTGTCTTTTGGATCGTCAGAGTGAGTCTTCGCGGGAATACTCAACACGCTTTCAGAACCCAAGTCTTTTCGTGTACCCAAGAATACGACCCTGATTCTTTTTTGAGGGACACCATAGTCTGCCATATTGATCTTATTGACAGACACAAAATAACCCGCATCCTGAAAGTCGGACAAGATCTGCTCCAGAACTGTCCCTCCACCTATATTAAGGATTCCTCTGACATTCTCAGCGATAAAGTACCGGGGTCTTTTGGCCACAAGCATTTTAAGGAAATACTTGTACAATAGGTTTCTCTCATCATCTACACTTCGCCTCATGTTCGCCAAGGAAAAACCTTGGCAAGGGAAGCCGCCGACCACCACATCTCCATCAGGGATGGAATCGAAATCAATAGTTGAAATATCTCCAAGAAGGATATCTTGAGAAATATTACTCCTATATGTCTCAACCGCATCTTTATCAATGTCATTAGCCCAGACGACCTCATTTCCTGCCTGGACTAATCCGAGATCTAAACCTCCCGCACCGCTGAACATCGATATGACCCTCATAAGTGCGAAGATAAGGAAAAAAGCAATAATCTCAATGTTTGAAGTGGCGCTGGCCGGTGAAGAGCATGGCGATGCCGAGTTCGTCGCATTTCTTGATCGAGTCCTCGTCACGGATCGAGCCGCCAGGCTGGACGATGGCTTTGACGCCGTACTTGGCCGACAAGGTCACGCAGTCATCGAACGGGAAGAACGCGTCGGAAGCCAATACCAGGGTTGCGGCTGGTGCTGCCAGCTCTGGCGGCTCGACCGCCTCGCTCCGCTCGGCCCCACCATTCGCTCCGCTCATGGTCCCCCCTCTTACAGTGCCGAGGGTGGCATGGGTCTCGCCATCCAGACTGGCAGAACCAGCAACCAAAGTGGCACTAGCCTGCTTCAGGGCGATTTCCGCGCTGCCGACACGGTTCATCTGGCCGGCGCCGACACCGAGGAGCATCCCATCGCGGCCAACGACTATCGCATTGGATTTCACATGCTTTACCATCTTCCATGTGAACTCGAGATCCCGCATCTGCTCCTCAGTGGGCTTCGCTTTGGTGACGCATTGGTCGAGCGACAGGGAGCAGGTCTCCAGATCCTGGTTCTGGACCAGAATCCCCCCGTTGACGCTCACACACGCCATCTGGCTTGTCACCTCGCCCTCCATGTCCACTTTCAGTACCCTCAGGTTCTTTTTGGAACAAAGAAGCTCAAGCGCCTCAGGGGCGAAAGAAGGAGCCATGACGATTTCAAGGAATATGGGCTTGAGCATCTGGGCGGTCTCAAGGTCAACCTCCCGGTTGAAAGCCACGATGCCGCCGAAGATGGAAGTCTTGTCTCCCTCATAGGCCTTCGTCCACGCCTCGGAGACAGTCTCGCCGACTCCGGCCCCGCATGGGTTCATGTGCTTGAGTCCGACCGCGAAAGGCTTGTCCTTAAACTCACGGACAATATTCAAGGCGGCGTTTGCGTCTTGTATATTATTGTAAGACAACTCCTTCCCATTGAGTTGCTCAGCCGTGGCGAGGGAGTATGGAACCCTGCCGGAAGTCTTGTAGAACTTGGCTTCCTGATGGGGATTCTCCCCGTAACGCAGGGGCTGGCAGAGATCATATTCAAGGAAAAGTTTCTCTGGAAGTCCAGCCTTGGGGCGCATCCAGGAAGCGATGGCCATGTCGTACTCGGCGGTGTGGGTGTACGCCTTGGCCGAGAGGCAGAGCCTTGTCTCGGGGGTCGTGTGGCCGAGAGTCCTAAGCTCTTCAATGACAGGCGCGTAATCCTCCGGGTTCACGACTATCGTGACACTTTCCCAGTTCTTGGCCGCGCTGCGGACCATCGAGGGGCCGCCGATCTCGATGTGCTCAATGGCATCCTCCATCGTGACATCAGGCTTGGCGACTGTCTCGCGGAAAGGATAGAGGTTGACGCACACGAGGTCTATGGTTCCGATGCCGTTCTCCTCCAGCTGGCGCATGTGGTCAGGAAGGTCGCGGCGGGCCAGAAGAGCCCCGTGGATCTTCGGGTGGAGGGTCTTGACCCTGCCGTCGCAGATCTCGGGGAAACCGGTCACATCGCTGACGCTCGTGACGGGCAGTCCTGCCTCTTTCAACATCTTCATGGTTCCGCTGGTGGAAAGCAACTCCCATCCCAGCGACACAAGTTCGCGGGCGAAGTCCACCACGCCCGTCTTGTCGCTTACGCTGATTAACGCTCTATTCATTTATTATCAATTATTTGTCTGTGATTCTTCTCATGTGGCAGAGCATCAGGGAGCCGTCGGAGCCCCGAAGATGCATGCCGTTGCCCTCGCACCACTTCCACCATTTGCAGTCGCCGCACTCGTCCTTCTTCATCCAGGAACGATCCCTGTAGGGCTGGAACCTGTTCTGCCATACATCCCAGAAATCATCCTTGTAGATATTGCCCTGGTGGTAATCCGAGCGGATGCTTGTGCAGGCGGAGATCGAGCCGTCGATCAGGACAGAACCGATCGTCACGCCAGCCTGGCAAGAATAAAAATGGTCCCGCACATCGCCCTCATAGCGCCCCAGGAAACCCTCGCAGCCGAAACTCGCCTTGATCCTGCCCTCTTTCCTGGTCTCCTTTATGAAATCCAGCATCCCTCGGAACATCTCCGAAGGGAGCTGGAGATCCGGATCGAGAGCCGCCCGACCGGTCGGGAAAATCGAGAAAAGCCTCCACTCCTTGAGCCCGAGACTGATCAGATGTTCCTTGATCTGAGGAAGTTCCGTGTAGTTGCGCCGGTTGACGCAAGTCACCACGTCGAAGGCGATCGCCCCGGAGTCGACCACCATCTTGATGGCCCTGGAGGCCCGCTCGAAACTGCTCTCACGGCCCCTGAGCCAGTCGTGGTTGTCTTTCAGCCCGTCAAGGCTTATGGTCATCGAATGGAGGCCGGATTTGAGGAGCCTTGAATATCTCTCCGGAGTGAGGCCATAGGCGTTTGTCACCATCCCCCATGGAAAACCTCTGGAATATATTCCCCTGCCACATTCCTCCAGGTCAGCCCGCATGGTCGGCTCACCGCCGGAAATGATCACGAACACCTTGTGAGGATCGGTGCGCGTGGCAATCCCGTCCAGAACCCGGAAAAAGACCTCCTTAGGCATATCGGGGGTCTCCGCGATCTGCCTGCAATCGCTTCCGCAGTGGCGGCATTTGAGGTTGCAGCGCAAGGTGCTTTCCCAGAAGAGTTGGCGGAGAGGGTGGCCTTCCGTCTCGGACTTTCGCAGCGACGCCGCGATGTCCAGAGCTATCCTTCTTCTGAGTGAGACCTCTGACATTATTCCTTGTTAAGATTCATTTTCCCTGACACTGTCCACTCGCCAGAGTACCAGTTATTATCTCCATTCTTTGACTTCACAACGGCAAGATCAACACTGTCTTTAGCGAAAGATCCGCCATTCAATTCTCCGTCCACATCCTCGAAGATGAGCCTGACATCCTTTGACACTGAGGTCAGGGAATACATATTCAACGCCTTTCCCGCCTCATCCGTGGAGAGCGCGGGCAATTCCTCCCGGATGGTTTTGGGCGGCAGATCCTGCCCCATATAGTTCTTGTTGACGGACGTGTATAACAATACAGGGGTAACCTTAATGTCTTTCAAAGGGTTACCTGACTCATCCGTCACGCTGATGTCTACCTTGAAGTCAGCGCTCGGACTTCCGTACTCCGCGCGACCGATCGGGATGATATCACAGCCAGAGAAACCCAGGGCAGACACGACAGCCGGACCAAAAACAGAGAGAAGTTTTCTGAAAAATCTTTTCATGATCATTGTAGTCTTGTATAGACTAAACACATGATTTCAGAAATCTTGCGTCAAAACGGCAAAATACTCACCCCCGGATGATCCGTGACACGGCCTATGACCGCGGCTTTGTCGCCATGCTGGGCGAGGATGTCGATGGCCTCGCCGGCCTGGGCTGAATCCATCGCGAGAACCATTCCGATGCCCATGTTGAATATGTTGAACATCTCCCTGTGGGGGATCTTTCCGTACTTCTCGAGGAAACGGAAGATCGGAAGTATCTCCCACGTTCCCTCGCGGACCTCTATTCCCTGTCCTTCCTGGAGGATCCTCGGGATGTTCTCGTCGAAGCCTCCTCCGGTGATGTGGGCGACCCCATGGACATCCAGCTGGCCGATCACGTCCAGAACCTGCTTGACATAGATCCTCGTCGGAGTCAGGGCCACAAGGCCGAGAGGCTCGTCGGTCCCGAGCTCGGGATATGCTTTATAAAGATCCAACTCATTGTCAGAAAAGATCTTCCGCACAAGGCTAAAGCCGTTGCTATGGACTCCTGTGGAAGCTATTCCGACCAAAACGTCCCCGACCTTCACCTTTGTCCCGTCGATCAGCTTGCTCTTCTCGACAACTCCGGTGGTGTAACCGGCTATGTCATATTCCCCGTCCTCGTACATCCCTGGCATCTCAGCGGTCTCACCGCCCACAAGGGCGCAACCGGCCTGGCGGCAACCCTCGGCGACTCCGGAGACAATCGCCTCCACGACTTCCGGGCGGGTCTTTCCCTGAGCCACATAGTCAAGGAACACGAGAGGTTCCGCCCCCTGGGCGAGGACATCGTTGACGCACATCGCCACGGCGTCGATCCCGATGGTGTCGTGCTTGTCCATGGCAAAGGCGATCTTGAGTTTCGTGCCGACCCCGTCGGTCCCGCTCACAAGAACCGGCTCCTTGATATTCAGGGCACTAAGGTCGAACATCCCGCCGAAAGCGCCGATGTTACCCATCACTCCCAGGCGGGATGTGGACGCAACATGTTTTTTAATCCTCCGGACGACATCGTAACCGGCTTCCAGGCTGACACCAGCCTTCTCGTAGTCTACTGCCATAGCTTTGGTATTTTGTATCCACAAATTTAACCAATAAAGAGGAATATACCCGCTTTTTTCGGATATTTGCATTTATGGAGACAACAAAAATCGTTTTCGCCACCGGCAACCGCGGGAAACTCCGCGAGGCTTCGGAAATCCTCGGGGAGAGTTTTGAACTTTTCACGCCAATGGATTACGGACTGACGGACGACATTCCCGAAACCGGAACCACGCTCGAGGAGAATTCCCTCCAGAAAGCTGAATATATTCACGAAAGGCTTCACTGCAACTGCTTCGCGGATGACACCGGCCTTGAGGTGGATGCCCTTGGCGGTGCACCGGGGGTTTACACCGCACGCTACGCCGGGGAGTCCAAAGACTTCGGAAAGAATATGGACAAGGTTCTTTCGGAGTTGGAAGCTCTTGAGAATCAAGATTATACAACTACACGGAAGGCCCGGTTCCGCAGTGTCGTGACCCTCATTCTCGACGGCCAGATCCATCAGTTCGAAGGCATTATGGACGGAACCATCGCCAGGGAAAAATCCGGTCGGGGAGGCTTCGGCTACGATCCGATATTCATTCCCGATGAATATCCCGGGCTGACGGCCGCCGACATCTCCGAGGAGGAGAAAAATGAGATCTCCCACCGCGGCAAGGCTCTCCGCGCCATGGCCGCTTTCCTTCATTCCTGTCATCCTGAGCGTCCCTCCTGTCATTCCGAGCGAAGCGAAGGATCTGAGTCATGAAGTCCAAGGCAGAACTGATAGTCCTGAACCACACCAAGTTCGGCGAGAACTCGATCGTGCTCCACACGCTAAGCGCCGAATATGGTCGCAGAGGATTCCTTGTGAAGGTCTCCCCCAAGACCTCGATGACCCTTTTCCTTCCCTTGAATATCCTCGAGGCAGAGGTTACGGAGAACCCGAAGTCCAATCTTTGGCACGCCAGGAACTTCGTGAGTGTCAGCCCTTTAAATGGGATAAGAAGCAATATTCACAAAAACACGATGACGCTTTTCATGAGCGAGGTACTGTACCGGGTCGTGAAAGACCAGACCAACGAGGACGGCCTGGCCGACTGGCTGAAAGGCCAGATCCTGACCCTCGACGCCCTCCAGAGCGACTTCGCCAATTTCCATCTACTGTTCCTGCTGAATCTCTGCGCCGCCCTTGGCTTCGACCCCTCAGCCGATAGTCTCGCCCCATTTGTCGCGAACCGTCATCCTGAGCGTAGCGAAGGATCTTCCTCCGGCAAGAACCTGATCGCCCTCGAGTCGCTACTGCGCCTCCCCTTCGCCGAGGCCCTGCTCATGCCCCTGTCCGGAGCCGACCGAAACGTCATCGTCGAATCGATTCTCAAATACATCGAGTACCACACCGAGTCCGCCGTCAATGTCCGCTCTCTCGCGGTGCTAAGAGAAATATACGTTGATTTTTAACTATTTCCGAATATGAACACATCAAAATTACTCCTTACGGCTGTCGCTACACTCGCCTGTGTGGCGGCCTACGCGCAAAAATCCTTCAGTCCCTCTTTGAGAAGCGAGCTGGTCTGCGATTTCGCCGACTGGACCCCGGAAAATGTCGAGGTCAAAGGCTCCACCCAAGGCTTCGCGATGCATGGGAAATACGCTTTCGTCATGCACGACAAGGGCTTCTGCTGCATCTTCGACATGAAGAAGAAAGCCTATGTCAACAGTTTCTTCATGCCTGGGAACACCGGCCACTGCAACAACGCCTGTTTCGGGGTCGAGAAAGCCTCGAAGAACTCCAAGTTCCCGCTGCTTTACATCTCCGAGTGCGGAGGCACGAGCTGCTGCTATGTCACGGACATCAACCTGGAAGGTAGCCGGGTTGTCCAGCGGATCTATTTTGACGGAAGCGGTTACGCGGGGACGATCGACTGGTGCCTCGACGCCAAGAACGGCTTCATCTACACCTACGGGGGCATCAACGGAGGATACAAGCTCCTAAAAAAATTCAAACTCCCGAAACTCTCAGACTCTGACGCTTCCGGAGAGGTTCACCTCACCGATGCCGATGTCCTTGACGAGACACGACTCGACAAGGGAATCAACATCTGGCAGGGCAGTTTCGTCCGAGGCCGCTACGCCTATCTCCCGGACGGTTATCCTCCCTACGACCATTTCCTGCACATCGTGGATCTCCAGGAGAAGGAGATAATAGTCTCAAAGAATATCACCGAGCTGGTCAACGAGCCTGAGGGCATCGACATCCATGGCAAGTGGGTCTATGTCGTCCTCCACACCCCCCGGCAGCCCCGCCACTCAGTCCTCCACCGCTTCAGCCTGAAATAGGTCCGCGGCGGCAGTCCCTGTCTTCATACCAGATGTCCCAGTCATCCTTAAGCCTGCCCTGAGCGCCGTCCTGAGCTTGTCGAAGGGCCTGCCGAAGGGTGCGGCGAAGGGCTTGCCGAAGGGCGCGGCGAAGGATCTTCCGGCGCCGCAGTCCGTCCGCCCAACCAGACATGTGGTGCTATTCGATGCACCACATGTCCGGTTTGGGCAGGATTATTCGCACATGTGGTGCTGTCCGATGCACCACGTGTCCGGTTTAATGTCAGTTAGTGGAGCGGGAAACCTTGGCGCCAGGTGTCGAAGAAACCGGGGAAGGATTTGGCGACGCAGGCGGTGTCGTCGATGACTATCGGGTCGTCGGCTCCGAGAGAGGCCACGGTCAGGGCCATGGCCATCCGGTGGTCGTGATAGGAGGTGTATTCCCCGCCCTTGAGAAGCGCCCCCTTAAGGATGCGGTTTTCAAGGGAATGACCCTCAACAGTCAGGAGATCGCCTTCCGCATAGGCCGCTACACCCATCTTATTCAGGGTCTCAAGAATAGCTTTCCCCCTGTCGCTCTCTTTGCTGGGCAGCCTTTTGAATCAGAGAATATGGATCGTACCACCGCAGAAAGCCGCCAGGACGGATACAATCGGGAACATGTCCGGTCAGTTGTTGAGATCTGTGTCGAAGGCCCGCAGCGGGGCGCGCTGGGCGGTGATGATGCCGGTTTCTTCCTCCTGCGAGAGGCTGGCTCCGGCGTCCATCAGGATGTCCATAATGGAGATGTCTGCCTGTAAAGAGGTGGTGTCCAAGCCTTTAAGCCGTACTTTTCCGAACACGGAACCGGCCACAAGGAAGTTGGCGGCGACGCTCCAGTCGCCCTCAACAGCGAAATTGGCCGGCTTGTACCGCTGCCCGCCTTTGATCTTGAAAGTTATGCCTGTGCAAAGGCTCCAGTCCTGGGTCTCCATGAACTCCTCGTCACCCTCCATCTCGCTCCCTATCCTGATCCCGAACTTCTTCAGGACATCAAGGGTGATGAACATGTATGGGATGCTCTTAGGATCGTGGACATGGATAACCGAGTCGCCTTGCAGGAGAGGGAGAGCCATCAACAGGCCTGAGATAAGCTGGGAGCCGTCTTTACCGGAAATATCCACCTTTCCAGGAAGCAATGGACCCTGGACAGAAAGCGGCACCTTGATGTCCCCGGTCGACTGCTCACCAAGAGGCCTCAAAACAGTCCCGAACCGGGCCATTATCTCCGTGGCACCTTTCAGCGTCCGGTTAAGAAGGGTTCCCTCGCCGGTGATCTCAATCGGTTGGGAACCAAGGCTTTGCAAAGCCGCCACAATCGGGATCAAAAGCCTTGTCAACAGGCCGGACTCTCCGACGTGGAGACTGGACAGATCCTTAGCTCCGCCCTTAGGCAAGCCCTCCGAAAGGCTCAGGGCGGCGCCCGGAGCTGGCTTCAGGATGACACGTAGTTCCTCCGCGACCTTGAGAGCGGCGTCGGTGTCGCCACAAGGTGTACACCCGGAGAGATGAGATTCTTCGCTTCGCTCAGAATGACAGAAATGCCCAGGCTGACCAGAGGTGCCAGGCTGACAGGGTTGAACCGGCTGCCAGTCAGCGAGGGCGGCGGCGATGATGGCCCTCTGGGCGAAACTCTTTGAGGCCGGCATCTGGAGGGGGGCGGGAGATTCTCCGAAGGATCTACCGTACAGCGTTTCCGTCATCCGGGAATATGCCCACTGGCCGGGGGCTGCGGCCTCGGCCTCGGACAAGGCGGCGTAGGTGAACGGCGCGCCGAGTCTCAGGCACTCAAGACGGCTCTCCCGACCGGCCGCGCCCATGGCGAAAGCCACGAGACGGCCTTCCTCATATTCATCATAAAGGGACAACACCCTGGCAACATCATCCTCAGAACAAGCTGACACAGCGATCTTTATGATCTCTCCGCCGAACTTCCTGCATTTCTCCGCAGTGTCCCTCAAAGAATCCAAGGAAGGAGTCCCGTCAAAGAAATGAGCAGACCGTATCATCCTCGTCCCGAACTCGCTACAAGAACGGCGAAGTCGTTTGCCGACCTCTTTCGGAGCCTCTATCTCAAGGTCGATGAACGCGGCTCCGGCCTCAATGGCGGCCTGGAGTTTGGCCTCGGACTCCTCCCAGGTGCCGCTTCCGTCGCCGGCGACCCTGCAAGTGGCCACCAAGGGAGTGTCGAAACCGGAGAACAACTCGGCTATATCGCCCTCGTCAAGAGGACAGCGGTCCAGCCGGATCTCCGCCATCTGGATGGACGGGACGGAATTCTCAAGGACGCCGGCTATCTCCTCAAGGGGTTTGTTTTGGATGGTGACGCAAATCATTTTCGCAGAAGGCTTGTCACATATTCAGGGGACAGATCCATTGTCTCCACATTTCCGACACGGCGGGGGATCACGAAGTGGACCACATCTCCCTCGGCTTTCTTGTCTTTTCTCATGGCTCCGGTCAGGGAATCAATCCCGAAAGGACACGCGGTAGGCATCCCGCACGCCTCAAAATCGGCTTTCAACCGTTCCGCGAAGCCGTTCTCGGCTACACCGAGACGCTCTGCCAGCCGGGCGGCGAGGATGGTGCCCATCGACACCGCGTTCCCATGGCAGACCCGCTCCAGGGACTCTTTCTCGATGGCATGGGCAAAGGTGTGGCCGAGGTTGAGAAGCCTTCGCTCGCCCCGCTCAAACGGATCGCGGCCGGCTATCCCGGCCTTGATCCTGGCCGCAGCCGAGATCAGCTCACCAAGTTTCCCCGAATAATCCCCCATCTCTCCCCCGGCTTTACGGATCCCGGAAAGAACGCTGACAGCCTCCTCATAGTCGCCTCCGGAGTTGTCGATGATGAATGTCTTGAGCAGTTCGGAGGCTCCGCTCACGATCTGGGTATATGGCAGGGTATCAAGAGATTCCGGGCAAATGAAAACAGCCTCAGGCTGGCGTATGACACCGATCATGTTCTTGTAGGAGTCGAGATTGACCCCGTTCTTACCCCCGATCGATGCGTCAACTTGGGATAGCAGGGTAGTTGGCACGAAAGCGAAACGTATGCCCCTCTTGTAGATCGAGGCGGCGAATCCGGCCATGTCGGTGGTGATCCCACCGCCAATACCCAGAAGAAGGGCTTCCCTGTCAGCACCCTGCTCCATCAGCCAACGGTCTATCCTGATGACAGTCGAGATGTCCTTGTCACCCTCCGTGGCGTCAATCTCGAACACCGCGGCCGCTTCCGCCCCGATTCTATCCGCAACCCACCGCACATTCCGGTCGCAGACAAGGAATATCTGACGCGCCCGGTCCGATTTCAGGAATGTCCCCACCTCCGAGATTGGACAGTGAATGATATTGATCTGGTCCCCCAATTGCATGCTTTTTATAATTAATTGAATAAAAGCAGTTTACAAAAAAACAGGCAACCAAGTAAGCCACGCTTTTTCCGTAAAACACCACTGATGAGTCAGTTACAAAACATTTAGCTTAAAAGTCGTAGATATTGATGCCGATCGAGGGCTCGAACCGCCGTCCGACCTTGCCGTGGAACCTCGTGACCACCAACTCGCAAGCCCCATTCAGGGTACAGCACATAAGGTGGCCGCCGACGACTGTGTAGTCCCTGCGGCCGAAATTGGCGTGGAGGTGAAGATAGGGCTTGCCGTCTTTCTCTGAGATGTTCCCCACAAGGCTGGAGATCTCCATCTGCTCCTCGAAAGTCTTGTCGACATATTTTCTCGTGGAAGGGTCAAGGAAGCGCAGGGTAGCCGAGTTCACGGCCCCGATCCCGCTGATCTCACCGGCGAGGATCCCCTGTTCCTCGCAAAAAGCCATCAAAGCAGCCACCACTTCCTGGTGGTTGTCGACGCTCACGACATACTTGTCGCCGTCCTGGACAAAAGTGTACATATCCGCTAATTCTCAAAATTTTGTGAATATAGCGAATTTTCGGAAGAATCCCTTTATTCCTTGGAGCGGTAACCGCCGTATTTGTCAAGGAAGCCGTAGGTGAAACCGAGAGGATTAGCCGGATCAGAGGCGTCGGTAACTATGCAGAAGGTCTCAAGGATCTCCTTGACAGACAGGCCTTTCTCCTTGAAATACTCAAGGCACCGAGCGTTCTCCTTCCCGTCGAATGTCTTAGGAGTCTTCTCCCCCAGACGGATCGTCTGCTCCGAGGGGCGAAGGGAGCGGAGCCCGTTCTCGTCGCGTCCCTGGAGGATGTAAAGGATGTCACCGGCCTTGCCCGCTTTCTTAAGGTTATAGTCAAGCGCTTCTTTCTCATACATAGCCACTTCCGCTATAAGACCACCGCCTTCTGTCACCTTTCGGCTCGCCCTGTTGAAACAGACCGCGAGCCTCATGGAGGAAAACTCCGTGCAGAAATTGAAGTCTCCGGTAGAGTCCATGAATCCGGCGCGGGGGCCCTTTCCGCCATAACGGGGGACAAGGCATCTGCGGATCGCCTCAGTCTTCCCGTTGCCCCAAGGCTGTGTCCGGGTCGGGATGCTGTCCCTGACCCAAGTCCCGTCCGGTCCGGCCAGGAAGCCGTAGCCGTCAGTGTAGTCGTATTCCGGCAGGTATCTCCCCTCAGAGTCCCTCGCCATTGTCATAGCGATGACTCCCTTGCAGTAGTCATGGAGACCGAACACGTCGACCGCCGCCATCACAGGCGCCACCTCCGAGGCAGAGCAGACCCACACATCAAACCCGTTCTCATCCAACGCCTTCCACAGCTCGCGGATGTTGTCGGTGACGCTGATCCCGTCGGTCCAGGAATATGTCCCGGCAGGGCCGGTCCATGAGCGGCGAAGTGTCTCGACCCCGGAGTAAAGCTCATGGGATCTCTTTGCCATCGAATATATCTCTTCCCCGGTCATACCGGCGAACCATCCCATGGTCCAGAGATAGGCCTCGTCGGCGGTCATGTAATTCTGCAGGAGCCCGTACATGCAGCCCATCTCCGAGGCGAAACGCTCCCACGCGGGATCCTCCCTCATCTTTACCCCGGTGTTGTTGTCGACTCCTTCCGGGGTGAAAGGCCCGTAGCGGCCATAGAGATACCCGTAACCGCTGATCATTTCCCGCAGCACTTTCTGAAGGGTCTCAGGGTAGGATCCCATCCCGGTGAAAGCCATGTCGGAGAACTCGTCTGGGGTGAGATTGAAGCACATGTTCTCAAGCTGGAAAGTCATGAGCTGGACGGAGATGTCAAAGATCGAACAGGTGTTGTCGAAGTCGAACACGACATATTGCCGCTCTTTCTTGTTCCCTTCGGAGCGGATGAGGTCATTGAGGGCCTTCCTGGCATCGGGGGTCCAGTCCGGATGGGTAACATACTGGGTACATGCCTGTGTGGCGAGGAGGGCGGCGAAAAGCAAAACCCTGCGGAAACAACTCATTCTCATTATATTATACGAATATCATCACATCATGAGCCAACGGCTGAGGCTCTCATGGCCTCCGACGACCACGAACTTGTATTGATCTGACTGCCCGATCTTGTCGAGGTCATACCTGAACTCCCTGTCCCCGGCTTTCAGATCCCCGAGATGGATCCAGTTCTCTCTCCCGGTGGTCTTGAAATCATTGGCAGGGCAAGCGTACACGCTCACAGGAGCGGATTTCTTCCAAGCCCTCCACGTCAGGATCACCTCGCGGTCGTAAGTGCTGACCTCCAGGTCGCTTATCTCCGTCTTGCCGATGAAGGGGATGCCATCCCTCTCCCAAGCCACTTGATCCGGCACTTCCATCCCGAGGAACTCGCAGACGGTGGGATTGATGTCGACCATTGAGGCGTCCCCGTCCTTGAACCGCCTGTTGACTTTCTGGTTGGTGGCGATCCAGGTCGCCCTCTCCCTCGGGGACTGCCCGCCGTGGCCGCGGCCGTTGACGGTCCGCCCGTGGTCGGTGGTGACGATCACCATCCAATCCTCGCCAAAACGCTTCTGGCGGTACTGGACGGCCTGCCAGACACGATCTATCTGCTCTCCGGCCTTGAGGATATACTCGTCGAAATAAGAGCCGTTCCCGTACATGTGGGAGGCGTCGTCCGTGTACCAGAGATAGACCCAGCTTAGGTCAGGGGCGTCCTCCCGGATACATTTCTCCGCCTCGCGGGAGACCCGCTCGTCGTAGTCGAACACGTTGAGATCCTTCTCCTTGTCAGGATAGTTTACCTTGTCAAGGTCGTAACCGTCTCTGACATAATCAATCTTGAGATCTCCGGTCTCCGGCTTGCCTTCCCCGAGAAGGACTGTCCTGTTGTCTGTCCAGCTTGAGAATATGCCTGTTCTCAATGGTTTACCCTGCTCTTTGGCTATCCTGAACAGCGACCAGTAATTGTAGTTCGGAGAAAGGTTGCTGTTGCCGTAGACATTGTGCTTGTTGACCCAGACTCCGGTGAGCATGCTGTTGTAACCCACGGCGGAGATGGTCGGTGTCTGGTTGTACATCCCGACTTCTCCTCCTACATGGCTGGCGCCGAAAGCGCCGTGGCTGGCGATGTCGAAGATCACGGGCACATGGAGCCTCTCCACGACATCCCGTGGGATCCCGTCGACGATTATGATGACCGCCTTCCTCTCCCTCGAGGACATGGCAAGGCAGCAAGCAAGGAACAAAATGGAGGATAATAGCGCTTTTCTCATGTCAAAAAAATCTACACAAAGATAACAGATTATTCTTTTAAGGATACGGTTTTTTGGGTAGATTCGCGTGGCACATAGTACTATGAGACATTGTTTTTATTCCTTTATCGTCTTCACGGCTGTCATCATCTCCTCATGCGGCTCGGGCTCCCGCGTGAAGTATGCTGACCGCTTCGGCTTCCTCCCCGGGAACGACCCACTGTCCAACTCGGAGGCCCTCCAGCGGTGCCTGGATGGAGGCGGAGTCGTCAAGGTCAGGAAACCAGGCGTTTACGGGGTTTGCAAGACCATATTCCTGGACTCGGACACAAACCTGGAATTCGCGGAAGGAGTGGTTCTCAGAAGGGCCATGGGGCCGGACAGCACCTTCGCCCGCTATGTGTTCCTCAACCGGGGAGGCCTGACAAGGGAATATGATGAGAACATCTCTGTCCGGGGACTGAATATAAAGTGCGACGGACTGGAGCGCGGCAACGACATCCCGCCCATCGTGGGAATGATCTGCCAAGTCGGGTTCTTCTATGTCAAGAATCTGGAAATCAAGGACTTCACCATCCTTGATCTGCCAAAACACGACTTCGGCATCCAGATTTGCTCCTTCGAGAACGCGCTGGTGGAGAATGTTAGGATCGAGGGGATGAAAGACGCCGTCCATTTCGGGCCGGGCAAGGGATTCACCGTGCGTCACGGAGTGTTCAAGACATACGACGACCCGATCGCCCTCAACGCCCAGGACTACACCAACAGCAACCCGGAGATGGGCTGGATTGAGGACGGGCTTATCGAGGACTGCATAGAATTGGATGACCCAGAGCATGGCACTACCGGGTTTTTCGCTCGGCTGCTGGGAGGCGGCTGGAGAGACTGGGAGAGCGGGATGTCAATCCAGTCCTCTGGGGACGCTGTCGTGTCGGAAGGCCGTATCTACCGCTCCAACGGACCCACAGAAAAGAAGAGTTATACCTCAACAGATCGTCCTTCCCACATGTCTGGAACCGTTACCTATCCGGACGGAATCACATGGACCATGTCCCAGGACCGGAATATCTGCCACAGCTGCGGAGTCAGGAATGTCACCTTCCGGGACATCCGCCTCGGGAAAAAGCGCCCGGTCGCCTTCTGCCTCCATTACGACCATGACCAGTTCTCCCGCAGTTATTATCCCCATTCTGAGATCCCGGTGATGGGAAACATTGTCTTTGAGAGGGTTACGGTGGAGAATGAGATCCCTGTCCTGATCCAGTGCCGCCCTGCGGCGGACAGCCTGATCCTGAGGGATTGCCGTCTCGGAAGCAGCAGGATAAGAATACTGGAGGCCATTGACGCTCCGGGGATGAGGTACGACACCACCCTTGTCCGCCTGGAGGGGATCGTTTGCGACGACCCGGCCAGCCTGGTCGACGCTCCCGCCCGTCCGGTCAAGGTGCTGATGGATTAGAAATAAGGGAAAAAGTGATTCCGTTGGGATTCGAACCCAAGACCCACAGCTTAGAAGGCTGTTGCTCTATCCAGCTGAGCTACGGAACCAGAGCTTTATTTAAAAGCAGTGCAAAGTTACTCTTTTTTCCTTTTAAACAAAAAATATTGGGAAAGCCCCGCTCGAAACGCGTAATTTTGCTGCCAATGAAGAAGAGAAAGCTTATACAATTGTTTTTGTTATTGTTTGTCGCCCTGCCAGCGCTGGCGTCGTGCGGGTCTGACGAATTTGGAATAGAAAACCCGAC
This sequence comes from Bacteroidales bacterium, assembly GCA_017478125.1. Lineage (GTDB taxonomy): Bacteria > Bacteroidota > Bacteroidia > Bacteroidales > UBA932 > Cryptobacteroides. Next base: position 18,995 of record JAFVED010000093.1, read on the forward strand.
CATCGGCTGGTTCAACCGGAATCACTCCCCGAGACCGTCGGATATTCCTGTCTCAAAAGGAGCGTACAAGCACGTGATTATCATCGGAGTAGATGGAGGTGGCGCATTCTTCAGCAACACCTCAACTCCCAGGATGGACGAGATATTCAAGAGCGGGGCCGTATCTTACAGGACCAAGACATCATTTCCCACTATCAGCGCCCAATGCTGGGGTTCGATGCTCCATTCTGTCCTTCCCGAGTTCCACAGGCTGACCAACGGCACGGTGACTGGCAAGCCATTCAAGCCGGACAGCCCCTTCCCTTCAATATTCAGGATAGTCAGGGAGGCCTGTCCCGACGCCGCTCTTGCCTCGTATTGCAACTGGAACCCGATCAATATCGGCATCATCGAGGACAATCTCGGTGTGGTGAAAGGCACCGGAAATGACCCTGAGGTCGCGGACAACGCGGTTTCGTCTATCATGTCGGATAATCCAACCCTTCTCTTTGTGCAGTTCGATTCTGTGGACGGGGCGGGTCACGGCAACGGATATGGATCTGAACGGCACCTGGCCGCCATCACAGCGGTTGACGCCTTGATCGGGAATATCTATGACGCCGTGAAGAGGAAGGGCATCCAGGATGAGACTCTGTTCATCGTGTCCGCCGACCACGGTGGCACTCCTCAAGGATCCCACGGAGGAGACACCGAAGCCGAGAGGTATGTCTTCCTCGGGGTCGCCGGAAAGACCGTCGTAGAAGGTGGCCAGATCCAGGAGCCTGAGGTCAGGGACATATCGGCGATCTCAGCCTACGCCTTAGGGCTGGACTTCCCTCAGACCTGGACAGGAATAGTCCCCGGAGGCCTTTTCCAAGGCGTTGAGGCTATGGAGCGCCACGAGATGGAGCCCGAGGATATTCCCGTGTCTGAGAACCGTAAGCACAAGACGGAAACCACCCCGGATCTTGACAAGGTCAAGTCTCTTCTCGAAGGTCACGATGTCATAACGTATCTTCCTCTTGACGGGAATGAGAAAGACGCTCTCGGCAATGTCGAGACCGCCGCGACGGGCAAGCTTTACTACTCTGACGCTTATTACGGAACCGGGGCGGACATGTCTGACGGGTATATAACCCTTAAAGATATATCGGTCGGAAACAATTCATTCTCAATAGCTTTTTGGATAAAGACAAACGGAGTCTCATCAGACCCGTGCATCATCTCGAACAAGAATTGGAAATGGGGCGGCAACAACGGGTTCGTGTTGTCGATCCGGGACGATGAGGACATCAAGTTCAACGCCGGATTCAGTGGAGACAGGTTGGACGCCGGATCATGGTTGCCTCTTGATTACAAGGAAGGCTGGATGCACGTCATCCTTGTCGTGGACAGGAAAAACAACAAGATCAAGATGTACTTTGACTTCTCCTTGGATCTGGAATACACGATCCCGGAGCAGTTAAGAAATGTCTCCTACGATGCCCTTGACATGAATATCGGCCAGGACGGCACAGGCAAGTACAACGCCAGTCTGGCGGCCCAGCTGGACGAGATCATCATCACAGCGGACGCTTTTAGCGACGTGGATGTCGCCAAGCTAAAGGCTTATTACACAAAGTAATATCAGGAACTCCGACGCCTTGTCATCAGTTCCAGGGCGAGAACGAGTCCGGCGCCTACAAGAGCCCAGGCGACGGCTCCTCCGATGTGGAGCGTACCCGCAGGGGTTCCAGTGAGAATATTGGCGGCCTCGCGGGCGGCGGTGTCGGCCCAGGGCCATACTTTCACGAGCGCCCCGAGAGTGAAACCGATAAGGACCAGCAAGGTGGGTTTCTCATGCCTACCGATCAACCAGTGGAGGAACTTCGAGAAGGCGACTATCCCGATGACGCAACCGAGGGCGAAAACAACCAGCACGGGAATGTCCAACTCGCTGACAGCCTTCATGATATACTCATATTTCCCGAGCAGGACAAGGATGAAGCTCCCGGAGATTCCGGGCAGGATCATCGTGCAGATGGCGATCGCTCCGCAGACGGCGATGAACCACGTGGCCGAGGTGGTCTCCGTGGGAGAAAGGAGGCAGATGACCGCCCCGAGGGCTATCCCGAGAATAAGCCAGAGAACATCTCCCGCCTTCCAGCCTTTGATGTCCGAGAGCATGAATACCGCCGAGACGATGATCAGGCCGAAAAAGAAGGCCCACGTCTGGACCGGGTAGTGAGACAGGACATATCCCATCAGCTTGGCGAGCGAGAACACGCTGATAACCACGCCGACAGCCAGCCACAGAAGAAAGGTTCCCCGGATGGATTTCCAGAATCCCTTGAAGTCTCCTTTAAGGAGGAGTTTCCACGAGGACACGCTAAGGACGGCGTTCAGCGCCTCGATAAGCTCATTGAATATCCCCGTGAGAAGGGCTATAGTGCCGCCCGACACACCGGGGATAACATTGGCCGCGCCCATGGCGAAACCCTTGAGCGCTACAACGATATTCTTGATCATGCCGGACATCGGTTACTGGATCTTTCCGAGATATACCTTCATGGCGTTGAAACTGTCCAGCTGGGACAGGTCCTTTCCGGCAGGATCGGAGACCACAAGGTCGAACAGGTCGCCGCCAAGCTGCTTGCGCCCGATCTTGAAACGGGCCTTGGAAGTCCGGGCCATATACTCGATGGCGAAGTCCGGTTCTTTGATCAGCGAGATGAACACATCCGGAGCCCGCTCCTCAAGAACGCCCATCTTATACTTGTTCGGCCGTCCGAGCCAGTCGAGGTCTTTCTTGGTGATCGTGGTCTGGATACTGGTGATCAACCGGTCCTCGCTCCCGATCTTGCGGAAATCCTGGAAAAACACGGCACCGTTGATGTCCATGCTACGGAAATAATTCATTATCGTAGACTTGCAAGTGTCAAACGAGGAATCCTCGACATCGATTATCGCTACGTATGTCTTGATTTTTGACAATGGCAGGATCTCTGTGGTAACGGTGCTGGCGTGCCTCCTGAGACTCCTTTTCCTGAATATATTCTTTATAAAATCAAACATGGCTTAAACATTGACAGAAGAGATAAGCTGCCGGATCTGGGCTTTGGCATCCTTCCAGCGAGGGACATCAATCTTGGTTCCGACGACCTCCACGACCTTCGCAGCAATTATCGAGCCGACCTCGCCGCACACTCTCAGAGGCAGTCCCAAAGAATGGGCATAGAGGAAGCCGGCGGCATAAGTGTCCCCTGCCCCGGTGGCGTCAACCGTTGCCGCAGGCCAAGCCTCAATGTAGTGATATTCATCACCTTTCTGAACCATGGAGCCATCCTTGCCAACCTTGACAACAGCGATCTCGCAACTGGATGCGAGATCCGCCAAAGCCTCCCTGGGCTCCTTCTTTGTGAACGCGCGGGCCTCCGACTCGTTGGCGAAAACGATGTCGATATACCTGTCCACGAGATTGTGGAAAAAGGCCTCGTTGGATTCCACGACATTATACGAGGCCATGTCTATCGATATTTTGCAGCCGGCCTCCCTGGCCATCTGTACCGCCTTGCGGATAAGATCCTGGTTCTGCACAAGGTAGCCTTCAATGTGGAAATAATCATAACCCTCGAAATACTCCGGCTTCAAATCCTCCGGAACCAGCTCCAGCGCGGCTCCCATATAATCGGCGAAAGTCCTCTCGGCGTTGGCTCCTGTGATAAAGCACATCGCCCTGCCTGACCCTTTGGAGCCCTCAAGCAGGGTCGTCTTGACACCGGACTGCTCGAGGGTGCTCTTGTAGAGATGGCCGAGCTCGTCATTTCCGATCTTCCCGATGAAACAGGAAGGCATCCCGAATATCGATGTGCAGGTGATGGTGTTGGCCGCGGACCCACCGGGGACATATTTCACACCATATTCCTTCAATTTGGACCAAATCTGGTCTCCTGTCTCCAAATCAACATGTTGCATGCTCCCGGGGGGAAGGTGATACTCCTTGAGCATGCTCTCGTCAGGAAAGACGGCGAGAATGTCTGTAAGGGCGTTCCCTATTCCTAAAATTGATTTCATAAAGCAAAATGAGCGTTATCACCTCACAATCTACAAATTTAAGGATTATTTGATTAAATTTGTTACCATGAACAAGAAGGTAGGGAATATTCTCAAGTATGGACTCTCAATCCTGCTTGCAGTAGCGCTGTTGTATTTCGCGTTCCGAAAGGTGGACTGGAAAGATTTCTGGGCCGCCTTGAGAGCCTGTCGCTGGGAATATGTACTCCTTTCTGTTTTTTTCGGCCTTCTCACTTTCTATCTGAGGGCTCTCCGCTGGAGGGAGATCCTGCTGCCTATTGACCCGTCCACCAGGACCTTGAGTTGTTTCAATGGTGTGAATATCGGCTATGCCGTGAATATGGTGCTTCCAAGGGTGGGAGAGGTGCTCAGATGCACTTATATCACGGCTCACTCAAAGAAAGTCACGGATCCTCAGACCGGGGAGGATAGGAGGTTGGCTTCGTTTGACAAGGTGATAGGGACAGCGGTTCTCGAGAGGACTGTCGATGTGATCATCATGCTCGCCGTACTTGTCGTCTTCCTGCCTTTCACATGGGACAAATACGGAGGCTTCTTTGTCGAGAAGATATTCGGGGCGGCTTCAGGCGGAGTGACATTCAGAAAGGTCATCATCCTCGTCCTTGTCCTATTGGCTTTGGCGGTCTCCGCATGGGTAGTGATACGCTTCTCGGAAAGATGGAAGCCCCTGGGCAAGATAAAGGACTTCTGCAAGGGCATCTGGCAGGGATTCGTCAGCTGCCTCAGGATGAAGAGGGCATGGTGGTTCTTTCTCCTGACCCTGCTTATCTGGGTATGCTACTGGATGATGAGTGCGACCATCCTGTGGGCTGTGCAGGGGATCGACACGGCAGCCGTCCCAGACGCTCTGGCCTCCGCTGTCAGTCTCACCCAAAACATGAACATGGCCGACGCCCTATTCCTTATGCTTGCCGGCGCCCTCTCATCCGTAGTCCCGGTACCCGGGGGATTCGGCGCCTTCCACTTCATCGTGGCCGGAGCCATCTCCTATGTCTACGGATTACCCTTCGAGTTCGGGATCATCTTCGCGACCCTTTCTCACGAGTCCCAGGAGCTCAACCAACTTGTTTGGGGTGGTATCTCTTTTATTATTGAGCAATTCAGAAAAGATTAGATATGAGATCTTTAAGGTTATTGATCGCTATCGCGGCCTTGGCACTCCTGCCGTTGACAAGCAATGTCATGGCACAGACCAAGCTGTCCTCGAAGCAGCTCTATTCCCAATTCCAGAATCCCGACACCCGCTACCGTCCCTTTGTCAGGTGGTGGTGGAACGGCGACCGCGTCACAGCGGAAGAGCTTATCCGTGAGCTTCATATCATGAAAGAAGCCGGAATAGGTGGCGTGGAGATCAATCCTATCGAGTTCCCGGCGGGAGACGACACCCTGGACACGAAGCCCCTGAAGTGGCTCAGCGACGAATGGATAGATATGCTCAAGGTGGTATTCGACGAGGCCGGGAAGATAGGAATGACTTGTGACCTGATCATCGGTTCCGGGTGGCCCTTCGGAGCGGAGAGCCTTCCGAGGGACGAGAGGGCGGAAGTGCTCCTGACCTATGCCAAAGAAGTCCCCGCCGGGGAGACCCTGGAGATGTCTTTATTCCATCTCTATAAAACGCTGGATCCCGGAGTCACGATTGTCAACCCGCGCCGTGTCCCCGAACTTGTATCCATCTTCCTGGCCCCGGATCCCATCGGCAGCCTGGATGACGCGATAGACCTGTCTGGCAAGATAAAGGACGGGGTCTTGACCGTGGATGTTCCTGAAGGCAAATGGCAGCTCTACGCCATGGTTAAATTCGACTCGTTCGCCAGCGTGATCAACGGTGCTCCGGGAGCGGCCGGATCCATTTTGAATCACATGGACGCGACTGCCGTCAGGCATTACCTTGACCATATGACCGACACCATCGAGAAAAGAATAGGCCCCGTCTCCGGCCGGGTGAGAGCCCTGTTTATCGACAGCATGGAGCTTGAGGGCAACAACTGGACATCGGATTTCGCCAAGATATTCAAGGAAAGGAGAGGTTATGACGTGCTGCCTTGGCTGCCTTTCACAATGTTTGAGGTCGGAAGGCTGGGAGACGTGATCAGTTTCGAATACGGATGCGCCAAGAGCCCCGGATTCCAGGAACAGGTGGACCGTGTCAGGTTCGACTTCGAGCTGACCAAGGCGGAGCTGCTCAATGAGCGTTTCTACGGCACCGTGCGCGAATGGAGCCGAGATAACGGTTTCAAAACCAGGGCACAAGCCTACGGAAGAGGATTCTTCCCTCTCGAGAGCTCACTCGGGATAGACTTCCCGGAAGGAGAGTCGTGGACGACCAACTGGCTGAGACACAGGATTGGAGAGGAGATGGGAGACGAGGATTACAGGCGAGGGAGAGGCTACACGATGATCAACAAGTATGTCTCCTCAGCCGCCCATCTGACCGGGAAGAGAGTGATCAGCGCGGAAGAGATGACCAACACCTACAAAGTGTTCACCACCTCGCTGGAATTCCTGAAAGTCGGCTCGGACATGAGCGCGATCTCCGGTGTTACCCACTCTGTCTGGCATGGGTTCAACTACTCTCCCTTGGAGGCAGAGTTCCCTGGCTGGGTCCAATACGGGACTTTCCATAATGAGAGAAACACATGGTGGCCGTATGTCAAGAACCTCAACGACTACCGGGCCCGCATAGCCAGCCAGCTCCAGAACGCTGATATGTACACCGACATCGCCATCCTGCCAGCCAACTACGACATGTGGAGCGCGATGGGGGTACAGACCGAGCCGTTCCCTGTCAAGTTGAACGTCCCCTACACCTCCCTGATCTGGGAAGCGATCCACAAGACTGGCGGCGGCGCCGATTATGTCAGCGAGATAATCCTCGACAACGCGACCGTCAAAAACGGGAAACTTTGCTACGGGCCCAAGGAACACGGGACCCTGCTCATTGTGGAGGTCACGAGCACGACTCCCCAGACCCTGGCCAAGATTGAGGAGTTCGTCAGGCAGGGAGGCCGGGTCTTCTGCGTCGGCAAGTATCCCGAGAAGTCGCTGGGGCTCAAGGACTTCAAGATCCGAGACAAGGAGATAGCCGATGGAGTCGGGCGCCTCAAGGCATACAAAGACAATTTCATCCTTCTCGAGAAGCCGGAGGACGGCAAGTATCTCGAATGGTATGAGGGTGTCATGGAGAAGTATTCCCTGCCACATTCAATAGACGTGTCAGACCCTGACCGTTTCCTGCTGCTGGACCGTTATGTCACGGATGACAAATCGGACATATTCATGGTCATGAACGCCCACATGAGCGAGGCTCGTGAGACAGACCTGCGGTTCCCTAAATCAATCACTTCCGGCAAACACGCCTGGATCTATGATCCCTCTTCCGGAACCCGGTTCCCCCTGCGGCTGGACAAGAACGGGAAAGCCCATTTCCGTTTCGGCCCCTCCGAGACCTATCTCATCGTTTTCAACAAGGACGGCCGCGCCTCCGGCCCGGCTCCGGTACTACATAACCCCACCTCCTCTGTCATCCTGAAGCCTGCCTTGAGCTTGCCTAAGGGCGAAGCCAGGGATCTTGGCGAAGCCAGAGGCCCTTGGAACCTCACCCTCCACCATCCCCAACTCGACAAGACTTGGACAGCCAGCCTTGACACCCTCCAGGATTTCAAGGATATGGCCGACACGACTTTCAAGAATTTCATGGGGACGGTCATCTACAAAACCACGTTATCTCTTGACGGAAAGGACCTTCCGAAGTACATCGACCTCGGAAAGGTGGCCGACATCTGTGAACTTAAGGTCAATGGCAAAGACGCCGGGACGATGTGGTTCGGAGAGAGGATTTACGACATTTCCCCTTATGTGAGAGCCGGGGAGAACACCCTTGAGGTGAAAGTGACCACTTTGATGGGTAACTATATTCAGACATTGAAGGATAACAGGGTTGCCCAGCGCTTCGTCTTGAGGCGTAACCAACCCTATGTGTCCGCAGGATTAATTGGACCAGTAAAATTGTACAAATGAGAAAATTAGCAAGACTCGCAGCCTTAGCGCTGCTTCTGCCGGGCGTTTCCGGGACGCTCGGAGCCGCTGATTATTTCGCGAGAGATTTCGGCGCGGTTCCTGACGGAAAGACTGTCAACACTGTGAGCATTCAGGCCGCCATCGACTTCGTGTCAGCGCATGGTGGAGGCAAAGTAGTGCTGGACAACGGTGACTACGTGTCAGGAACCATCTACCTGAAAAATGATGTCACCCTCTGGATTGACGAGGACTCTGCCTTGCTCGGCTCCCTCAATCCTTTCGACTACATCAAGGATCCTGACGCCAAATGGACCGCTTTGGTCTTCGCCATCGGACAGAAGAACATCGGTATCGAGGGCGGTGGAACAATTGACGGACGAGGCTTCAACATAGCCACGAGGTACATCGATTTCGTCCATCTTGGAGTTATCGAGGACGACCTGAGGAACGATCGTCTGCAAGAGGCCAAAAGGCCGGAGAATCTCCACTTTTACAAATGTGAGGGCATCGTCATCCGCGACCTCCTGCTCAAGGATCCCGGATGCTGGAACCAGCAATATGACAAGTGCCGCGACATCCTCGTGGAGAGGGTTCACGTCGATGCCAAATCCTATTGGAACAACGACGGGATCGACATTGTGGACAGCAGCGACGTGATCATCCGCGACTGCTTCTTCGACGCCGCCGATGATGTGTACTGCTTCAAGAGCCACAGCACCGACGGGGTCAGCGAGAACATCCTGGTGGAGAACTGCGTCGGACGTTCAAGCGCCAATGGCATCAAGTTCGGCACCTATACCAGGGGTGTATTCCGGAACTTCAAGTTCAGGAACATGAAGATCTACGACACCTACCGCAGCGCGATCACCATCGCTACCGTGGATGGAGCCATAATCGAGGATGTGGAGATCGACGGGGTCGAGAGCCTCCACACCGGCAACCCGATCTTCCTCCGCACCGGCACCCGCCACACCCGTGACGACCAGAAGCCCGTGCTGCGGAACATCGTGATCAAGAACATGTACGCCGAGGTTCCCCTCGACAAGCCGGACGCCGGTTACAGCTACGAGGGTCCTGTAGAGGATCTTCCGAGGAACGTGTGCCCGAGCATCATCTACGGCAACCCCGACATCAAGATCGAGAATGTGCGCCTCGAGAACATCGAGATAGTATATCCGGGACACGCCGACCCTGAATATGCCTACAGGGGTTCTTCCAAAGAAGAACTCGACGCAATCCCCGAGATGGAGACCAGTTATCCGGAGTTCTCCAACTGGAAAGAGCTTCCCGCCTGGGGATTCTATATCCGCCACGCCGACGGAATAGTGTTCGACAATGTGAAGATCACGGTAGATGGGGAGGATTACCGCCCCGCTATTGTGACTGACGATGTCAACGGATTGAGGCTCAAGGATGTGGAGATCAACCAAGACACCGCGCCTAAGGGTAAGAAGCAGATCATCAACAAGGACACCAAGAACATCAAGAAGAAATGAAAAAGATATTCATCATAGCCTCCCTGCTGCTTGTTTCTCTGGCGGGGATGTCACAGGAGAAACAGCCTCTCTACAAGTCTTCCTTCTTCGGGATCCGTAGCGACGGCACCACAGACAACACCACTTCCATCCAGAAGGCGATTGATTTCATCGCCTCAAAGGGCGGCGGCACCCTCGAGTTCAGTGTCGGACGCTATCTTACAGGCTCCATCGAGCTCAAATCAGGAGTCGACATCTCCCTGAGGGAAGGGGCTGTCATCGTGGGTTCCACGAATATTTACGCCTACAAAGGCGCCAAGGGGGTTTTCTGGGGAGAGAACCTCTCGGAGGTGAAAATCTATGGAAAAGGTGTTATCGACGGACGGGGTCCTGAGCTCCTCCGCGACATAGACGGACAGATAAAAATGAGGCATGTCGACGATCCGGTAGTACCCACCCTGATCTACCTGAAAAATTGTGAGAAAGTGACATTGAAGGACTTCATATTACGTTATCCGGCCACCAAAGACGACCTTTATGTCATTGAGGGCGGAGACGTGAGGGTCGAAGGCTGCTACACGGACACGAAATGAGAAAATTTTTAGCCGCCGCGGCCCTGGCCCTGTGCTTTTGCGCTGTTACCGGAGCCGAGGAGTATGCCTGGAAGGCAAAGTGGATCTCGAAACAGCAGGGGCAGAGCGAGACCAACACCTGGATGGCCTTCAGGAAAGATGTTGATTTGGAGAAGGTTCCACAGTCTCTCGTGGCCAGGATCGCTGTTGACTCCAAGTATTGGATGTGGATCAACGGCCAGCAAGTAGTCTTTGAGGGAGGCCTTAAGAGAGGTCCTTCCATCGGCGGAGGTTACTATGACAAAGTTGAGATCGCTCCCTACCTGAAAAAAGGCAAGAACAGGATTTCGATCCTTGTCTGCTTCTTCGGGAAGGCCGGATTCAGCCACATGAGCAGCGGCACCTGCGCGCTTCTTTTCGACGCCAGATGCCCTGAGGTCGAGATTCTTTCCGATGCCAGCTGGCAGGCATCGCTCCAGTACGGCTACCAGATAGCCTCCCATCGGAAGACAAACCACAGGCTTTCTGAGAGTAATCTTCGATATGATGCCAACGCATTCAATTTCAAGTGGTTCGAAGAGAGTATCCCGGAAAAGCTTGGGGACGCTCTTGAGCTTCCCTTCCTTCCCGGAGATGCCCCGATGGGCGAATTGGTGGAGCGTCCGCTCCCGCTTTGGAAGGACTATGGTCTGAAGGAATATCCTTCCACAAGGACGAGTGGCGACACCCTCTATTGCCGTCTTCCTTACAATTGCCAGTTCACTCCCTGGCTGAAGGTTGAGGCTCCGGAAGGCAAGGTCATATCCATTCACACGGACCACGACATCGTGACCGGAGAGAAGTGCGTCAGCGCGGAGTATGTCACGAAAGAGGGAGTACAGGAATATGAGAACTTCGGCTGGATGACAGGCGAGGAGGTCTATTACGTGCTGCCTTCAGATGTCAAGGTGCTGGGAGTGAAGTTCCGTGAGACGGGCTATGACACTGAGTTCGCGGGAACCTTCTCATGCTCGGATCCTTTCCTGAATGAGTATTGGCAGAAGGCCCAAAGAACCCTCTACATCTGCATGAGGGACACCTACTATGACTGTCCTGACCGCGAGAGAGCCCAGTGGTGGGGAGATGAGGTTAATGAGCTGAACGAGGCCTTCTATCTGCTTGACAGAAAGGCTGACAAGCTCGCCAGAAAGGGGATCCTGGAACTTGCCCGCTGGCAGAAACCGGACGGGGTGCTATACGCCCCGATCCCTTGCTCCAACTATTTCAAGGAGCTCCCGATGCAGATCCTGAACTCGATAGGCTGGTACGGGTTCCGGGGATATGGATTCTATTCCGGGGACTTCTCGTTCGTGGAGGATGTCTACCCGGCGGTCCATAAGTATATTCACGAAGTCTGGCAGCTTGACTCAGAGGGACTTCCTGTTTACAGGACAGGCGCTTGGGACTGGCCGGACGCCGGCGCCCACCAGGACAGGTACGCCCAGCTCCATCTCTGGTATTATTTAGCCTTGAAGGCCGAGGCAGAATTTGCCAGAATGCTCGGCAAAGAGGCGGATGCCGCTGAGGACGAGGCGCTTATGGCGAATATCGCTGAAAAGCTCAACTCGAAGTACTGGAACGGATCGGCCTACATAACGCCTGACTTTGAAGACCTTCCGGACGACAGGGTACAGGCCTTGGCGGTGATCTCAGGGGTCGCCTCTAAAGACAAGTACCCGGCCATCAAGAAGGTATTCGCCGAGCGTTACAACGCCACGACCTACATGTTCCCCTATGTGCTTGACGCCCTTTACACGATGGGCGAGCCGCAGATGGCCCTGGACAGGATGAGGAAGATGTACCCGACCATCATGAAGGATTCTTGCTCCACTCTTTACGAGCATTGGGACTACGAAGGCTCCTGCAACCATGCCTGGGCAGGTGGCGGAGTCATCTCGATGGTGCGCCAGCTGGCCGGGGTGGATGCCTTGGAGCCAGGGTACAAGTCGTTCACCATCAAACCCCAGATGGGTGACCTGAAATGGATAAAGACAGGTTTCGAGACTAATTACGGAAGGATTGAGGTCTCTCTCGAGAAGAAAGGACGCCGAGTCGAGGCCGTAGTGACAGTGCCTGAAGGAACCACCTGCCTCGCCGCCGGCAAGACTCTCGGCCCCGGTACCCATAAGGTCCGGCTGTAGGAATCCTGGCTTATTCCGCCGGAATGTAGATGATGGTGGCTGTCCAGACTCCGCTGTGCCAGTCTCCTTTCTCGAATTTCAGGGCGTAATATTTCCCTTTCCTGTCCTCGACATCGTACAGTGTCGTGAAGCGGTAGCCCTCATGCCCGGACAGGAATTCATCTCTCGCCTTGGCCGCCGCCTCGGTGAGGTTCGCTCTGTCGATAGGGAAGAAGGTCTTTTCCCACTCCCATTCCCAACCTTGTCTGGACACGGCGGTCTTGACTATCTCATTATCCTTGAAGAAGATGAGATTATTCCCCCATTCGTTCACACTTCCGAGAATGGTGGCTCCGGCAGGAATGAACCCGAGGACTTGGTTCAGGGAATTGGTTATGTCCTTCCACCAATATGAAGGGTTCACATGGATAGGTTCATTATAAAGCAGGTCACCATCCTCATCGATCGCAATGCTGTTTTGCAGGTAGGCGACCCCGCCAATGGCGTCCTTGTCCTCGATAGGGATCTCGAAACTGAACTCATATTGTTTTTTGTCAAAATAGCGGCGGGAGATCTCCATCACATAGCTGTTGTCGGATGAGTAGTCCTCATTCTCAACTCCCGCCCCGATGTACGTCCGGGCCACCTTCCGGGGAATCTGGTAGATAAAGTCCTCTTTTGAATACTCTTTATTGGTCATCATCCAGACGCGGTCCTTATAGTGTGCCGTCGAACCAAGTCCATCATTGTCAATAAATTCCAATTTGGCCCAACCCTCGTAATCCTCGCAATAATGGTCATTTAGAAGCGTGGCTTCCGGATAGCGCCTGTTGAAATCATTGAGGACAAACTCAGGAATGGGATCATAAGGCGCGTGCGGTTCCTTCTCGCAGCTGACAAGCAGAAAAAAACCTGCGGCGACAAGAAAAACCACCGCCAGGAAGAAGTGTCTCATCGTTCTCATTTCACACATAGTCCAACCCTCCTTTCATTTTGGGACGGCAAAACTACATCTTTATTTCATATTCGCAAAATAATTCCGACCTGACCCGATGTCATCCCAGGTCATGAACGAGACAAGGCTCGTCATCGCGAGGCAATGATCCTACAGCTCGACGGGCTTGTACTTCGGGACGAGGGCGCGCATGACCGTCCAGGCGAGAAGATAGGCTATCCCGCAGAAACAGAACACGATGAAATATCCGGCTGGTTTGCCCTCAAAACCGAGGAAGCGGAAGGCAGCCCCGGCGTTCTCGGCGTAGGTGAACAGGTTGCCGGCCACTTTCTGGATGATCATCGAGCCGACTCCTCCGGCCATGGCTCCGATCCCGGTGATCGTGGCGATCGCTCCTTTGGGGAACATGTCACCCACGGTCGAGAAGATGTTCGCTGACCAGGCCTGGTGGCCGGCGGCGGCGAGACCGATCAGGACGGCTGGCCACCATGGGGAATTGAAATGGACCCCAAGCGGCTGGGCGAACAGGGAGCAGAGCGGGAAGAAGGCGAAGATCAGCATCGCCAGCATACGCCCGGAGTATGGGTGCATACCCTTTTTCTCGACGAACAGCTTCGGGAGGTAGCCTCCGAAAATCGAGACAACGGTCACAATCAAGTACAGTGTGAAGATCAGCGCCTGGCCTTTGAATGAGGTAGCCGGGGCCCCGAACTGGTTGCTGAAATAGGACGGTGCCCAGAACAAGAAGAACCACCACACGCCGTCAGTCAGGAACTTCCCGACAATGAACGACCAAGTCTGGCGATACTTGAACGCCTGTGCGAAGGGAATTGACTTCTCCTGGGCAAGTGCGGCCTTCTCGGCAGCCTCCTCGGCGTCATCCTGGTGGATATATTCAAGCTCCGCCTCGTTGACGTGCCCGCTCTTTTCAGGCTTGTCGTACATAAACTGCCAGAAAAACATCCAAATGAAACCAAGTCCACCGATGATGACAAACGCCCACTCCCAACCGAGCGCCTTGGCGAGCGGAGGGATGCACAGAGGAGCGGCGAGAGCGCCCACGGAGGCTCCGGCATTGAATATCGAAGTGGCGAAAGCCCTGTCCTTCTTCGGGAAATACTCAGCGGTAACCTTTATGGCGGCGGGGAAGTTGCCGGCCTCTCCAAGAGCCAATATCCCCCGGCACAGGAGGAATAAATAGACAGAAGTCGTGGCCACGGCCAACGCGGCGTTGCTGCCTGTCTCGACCGCGCGCATCGCGGCGACGGAGTCAAAGCCTCCGAGATGGGCTGTGGCCCATCCGCAGGCGGCGTGCATAACGGCACCGGCAGACCAGACACCGATGGCGATCAAGTAACCCTTTTTGGTGCCCATCCAGTCCACGAACTTGCCGGCGAACAGGCAGGCTATCGCATAGAAGATGGAGAAGAAAGACGTTATCGTGCCATAGTTGGCATCGGACCAATGGAACTCAGGCTTGATGAACTCCTCGTAGGTGAGTGAAAGTACCTGACGGTCAAGGTAATTGACGGTCGTGGCGACAAAGAGGAGGCTGCATATCCACCATCTCCAATCGGTCATCAGTTTTTTCTGTGTCGACATATTCTTATCTCAGTGATTTTATGATTTCCAACGCTCCGGCGCAAAGGGCGGATATCTTCTCCCACTCTCCGGCGGCGATCGTCTCTTTCGGGAACAGGTTCGATCCCATTCCGACGCAGGTCACTCCGGCCTTGAACCAGGCCTCGAGATTCTCCCTCGTGGGTTTCACTCCTCCTGTCACCATGATCTGGCTCCAGGGCATAGGAGCCTTTATCCCTTTCACGAAAGCAGGTCCGAGAACATCTCCGGGAAACACCTTGCAGATGTCACAACCGGCCTCCTGTGCCGCCCCGATCTCGCTCGGGGTGGCGCAGCCGGGGCAGTAGGGGATGAGTCTGCGGTTACACACTGGAGCAACCGCCGGGTTGAAAAGAGGACCGACCACAAAGTTGGCCCCGAGCTGGATGTACATCGTCGCTGTGCCAGGGTCGACAACGGAGCCTATGCCCAGGATCATCCCTGGGAGTTCTCTTGAAGCGTATTTGACAAGTTCTCCGATGACCTCCTGCGCGAAGTCACCTCTGTTGGTGAATTCGAAAGCCCGTACCCCTCCCTCGTAACAGGCCTTGAGGACGTTCCTCGAGATCTCGGGGTCAGAGTTGTAGAAGACGGGAACCATCCCCGTCTCACTCATCGTCCGGATTACCTGAAGTTTGCTGTATTGTGCCATAAATAATTCAGTATTAACGTGAGACGCGGCCGGAGCCGTCCCCCTTCATGAGGTTCTCAACCTCGGCGACTGTCACCTGGTTGTAGTCGCCAAAGATGGTGTGCTTGAGGCAGGAGGCGGCCACAGCGAAATCCAGGGCCCTCTGGTCGTCACCTGTGTAAGTCAACAGGCCATAGATCAAGCCTCCCATGAAACTGTCACCCCCTCCGACACGATCCACGATGTGGGTGATGTCATATCGGGGAGACTGGTAGAGAGTCTCGCCGTCCCAAAGGACACCGCCCCAGGTGTTGTGGTTGGCATTTACGGAGCCTCGAAGCGTGATTATGACTTTCCCGGCTTTTGGGAACCTGGCCATAAGCTGCTCTCCTACGCTCTGGAACCTCTTCTGGTCGATAGCCCCTCCGGTGGCGGCCGCGTCAAAGCCCTCCGGCTTGATTCCGAACACCTTGTCAGCGTCTTCCTCGTTCCCGAGTATGATGTCGCAGCCCTCCACGAGAGCGGGCATTATCTCAGAGGCTTTCTTGCCGTATCTCCAGAGATTCTTGCGGAAGTTGAGGTCGCAGGAGACGGTGACCCCGAGGCGGCCAGCGGCCTTTATGGCCTCAAGGCACACATCGGCGGCACCCTGGCTCAAAGCGGGGGTTATGCCGGTCCAGTGGAACCAGTCCGCTCCCTCAAACACCTTGTCCCAGTCAATCATCCCGGTCTCGATGGTAGAGATGGCGGAATGAGCCCTGTCATAGACCACCTTGCTCGGGCGCGCCACGGCACCGGTCTCAAGGAAATATATTCCCAGACGCTCTCCGCCGAACACGCAGAAATCTGTTCCGACACCGTAGGAATGGAGGTCGCGGACGCAACTTTTGGCTATGTCGTTGTCGGGAAGGCGTGTGACAAACTGGGTGTCAATGCCGTAGTTTGCCAGCGACACCGCCACGTTGGCCTCGCCGCCGCCGAAGGTGGCGTCGAACCCTCTGGCCTGGGAAAAACGGAGATAGCCCGGAGTCGAAAGCCGCAGCATTATCTCCCCGAAAGTTATGACTCTTGGCATAAATATCAGAAATTGAAGTACTTCTTGGCGTTGTTGTAGCAGATGTCCTCTACCATCTTTCCAAGGAAATCCATCTCGGAGGCAGGCAGCCTTCCGCTCTCCAAGTCGTTTCCGATCACATCGCAGAGGATGCGGCGGAAATACTCGTGACGGGGATAACTGATGAAACTCCGGCTGTCCGTGAGCATCCCGACGAAGCGGCTCAGCAGACCGAGGGACGACAACGCATTGATTTGCTTGCGCATCCCGTCCTCCTGGTCAAGGAACCACCATGCGGAACCGAACTGCATCTTGCCGGGGAAGGTGCCGTCGTTGAATGTGTAGGCCAAAGCCATCATGACCTCGTTGTCCTTGGGATTGAGGCAGTAAAGGATGGTCTTGGCAAGCTTGTCCTCCGAAGCGAGCCTGTCGAAGAAACGGTGACCGGCCGCGGCGATGGGAAGGTCTCCGATGGCATCGAATCCAGTGTCGGGGCCTATCTGTCTGAACATCTTGGAGTTGTTGTTGCGGAGCGGCCCCACATGGAACTGCTGGGCCCATCCGGCTTCGGCATCCATGACAGCCATGTCGTGGAGGAAAGCGCTGCGGAACTTCTCCAGCTCCTTGGGGCCAGGGGCCCTGCCGAGCAGTACCTTCTTGAATATCAGCTCAATCTCCAATTTAGTGTAGTCCGCACCATAGAACGTGTCTATCCCATGATCTGAGAGCTTGCAGCCCATAGAGGCGAAGAAGTCGTGACGAACCTTAAGGGCCTCAATGAGGTCGGTGTAGGAGTCTATCTCCTTGCCGGCGGCCTCGCCGAGAGTCTTGAGATAATCCTTGTAGCTCTGGGGATCTTCCACGGCCATCGCCTTGTCGGGTCTCCAGGCGGGAATGACCTTGGTCCCGAACGGATGTCCGGCTATCATCTTGTGCCAGCGGAGGTCGTCGGCAGGGTCGTCCGTGGTACAGACCACCTCAACCCCGAACTTGCGGATCAGGGCCTGGCCGCGGAACTCCTCGGTAGCCAACTTGGCGTTGCACTCCTCGAATATCTCCCTGGCCGTGGCAGGAGAAAGGAGTTTGTCAATCCCGAACACCCGGCTGAGCTCAAGGTGGGTCCAATGATACAGAGGGTTCCGCATTGTGTAGGGAACCGTCTCAGCCCATTTCTCAAAGGTCTCCCAAGGGGTTTTAGTCCCTCCGGTGATATATTCCTCAGGCACCCCGTTCGCCCTCATCGCCCGCCATTTGTAGTGGTCGCCCGCATGTCCGTCCACGAGCCAGAGCTGGGTTATGTCCCTGAACTGGATGTTCTCGGCTATCTGACGAGGAGAGAGATGGCAATGGTAGTCGATGATGGGCATCACAGCCGCGTGAGAGTGGTACAACGCGCGCGCCATGTCACTGCCGAGCATGAAATCTTTGCTGATGAAAGTCATTATCTTTTAACCTATTGGATTACTTTTTCCGAAGAGAGGATTCCCTCACTATCAGTTCCATGGGCACTACCACCTCCCCGACTTCGGCTCCTGGTTTCAGGGAGGTTATGAACGCCTGGGCGGCGCGTCTGCCGATCTCGTAAGGATGCTGGGCGATAGAGCTCATCGTGGGCGTCATGATGGACGTGAAATACTCGTTGGCGGTGCCTACGATCCCGAAATCCTCTGGAATCCTGAGCCCCAGACCCTTAGCCGCCTCCACCGCGCCAAGCGCCGAGAAATCTCCCGCGCTGTAGATGGCGTCGCATCCCCTCTCGATAGCGAGCTTGGCCGCCTCGTATCCTTTTTTCTCGACAATGGAGTCGTAAAAGATGATATCATCGTCCACTTCCCTGCCCATGTCTGTCAAGGCCCGCATATATCCTTTGAGCCTGTCCAGGTACGCCAGGGTCCCTTTGTATCCGGCGATGTTGCCGATTCTCTTGTAGCCTTGCTCTATCAGATGATGGGTGCCCTCATAGGCCCCATGGAAATTGTCATTCACTATCTTGGGGCCAGAGATCTCCTTGAATACACGGTCGAACTGGACAATGATGGTGTCCTGCCCGAGGTTCTCAAGGATATGGTCTCCCGTAATGGAAGAACTGGCGTGTGACAGAATCACTCCAGCCACACGGTTGCTTCTCAGTGTCTTGAGAGCCTTGACCTCATCCTCATGATTCTCATGGCTCTGGCAGATGATCACAGAATACCCGTGTTCATTCAGCACGGTCTCCGCTCCGCTGATGGCGCTGCTGAAAAAAGCCCGGTTGATTCTCGGAACGATGATGCCAACAACATTAGAGTGACCCTTGCGCAAGCTGGAGGCCGGCTCATTACGCTCATACCCCATTTCTGCCGCCATATCTGAAACAGCCTTGCGTGTTGAATCTTTGACCCTCGGACTACCGGCAAGCGCCCTGGAGACGGTAGACGGGGTCACTCCCAGGGCCTTCGCTATGTCGGAAATTGTCACCATAACACTTTTCTGTTGTCCAAGAAACAAATATAATAAAATAATGCGTCAATTTAAAATCATCGCGCAAACGTTTGCACAGGCCTGCCTCACAGTTTGAAAGGGGTACGGGCATCTGAGTTGATCAGCCTGGCGGCCCTTCTGGACTGGAACGGAGACGGATGAGCGACGAATTCAGGAGCGTTGAAAGACAGGAACAATGAGTTGTAGTAGCGCCCGGGATCGCGCTGCGGCAGCATGAAAGGCTTGTCACACACCCCGTTCCCGTTGATGTGACACAAATAAAGGCGAGTGTGGAGCCCGTCATCCCGGCGACTGGAAAACACAAACCACCGGCTCGAGGAGTCCCAGTTGTGGAAGCTCTCAGTGTCTTCGCTGTTCACCTCATCGAGAGGGCGGGACTCTCCTGTCTCCATGTCGAACAGCCAAAGGTCGGCCTCGTGGTGCCAGATGGAAAAGTTGCCATAGTCTGAAAGCGTGTACATCAAGTATTTCCCGTCATAGGAGGGCCGCGGAAAAGATACGCTTTTCCCGTCGGACTCGGCATTGATGACCGTCTCGATGACTGAACCCACCGCCCCGGTCGATGGATCGAAATCCGTCTTTAACAGATTGTACCGGATCGCCGCAAGGCTGTCTGGGATGGGGCGGGGTGTCGCCGCGCAAAAGAACAGTGTCTTGCCGTCCGCGGAAAAGGCGGGGAAAGTCTCCCATCTCTGATCACCCTTCAGGGAAGGAGGCAGCAGAAGCCTGCCGTTATCCACGTCATACACGCCAAGGTCGCTCTCATGGTCAAAAACCTCGATGATCTTGTCCGGACCCTCATGGAAAGCCTGTCTGGTGGTGTTAATGGAATAAGCGATATACTTCCCTGAAGGATGCCAATAAGGATAGACGCAAAAACCGGAGGTACTGTCTGTCTTGGTCTCATAGGCGTCCATAGCGCCATTGGCGCGAAGGAGTGTCGCGCCGCGGGCGCCGCGGATATGGAGACTGAATTCGTCCGGATTGGCCCTGTTGGACGTATGGCAGTTGACACAGCCCGAGAACGAGGTGTTCTCGATCAGCGCCCTCTCACGGAAAGAAGACAGGTCCCTCTCATAAATGCCCATCTTGCTGTAAGAGATGTAGCCCGGAGCCAGTTTCCTGTAAACCAAGCCATAATCCGACGGGTCCTCGCTGACATTTATTGAAAAAGGCTTATAAGTTGTCCACTCCCCTCCTCGTTTAGCCCGGACGGTGACACGAAGGGTCTGCCCGGCTGAGGCTTTGAGCAGACGGTGCCAACGCCTGATCGGGAACCGGGTATATGATCTGCCGCGGGAACACAGCGACCCGGACGGGCCAGAAACCGAGACATCTACAGAGGAGACCAGGCTGTCTGCCATCGTGAAATCCAGGGGCGCGATCCCCAATGGAACGGTAACCCCTTTATAGTCAGGATATATCTCAGGCTCGGCCACGACTTCGCGTCCAGCCGGGGCGGCGCAGGCGGAAACAATCGCCGCTGACACCATAATGAATAACGCTCGCCTGATCATTTGCCGTGATAGAAATAGTAAAACCAATAGGTAGTGCCATACTTGCTTCTCATAGTACCCTTCGGACGGTTGGCGCCGCGGTCGCCAAAAAAGGCGACACAACGCTCCGCGATTCCCTCCGGGAGCGTCCAGGGAATGCCGTTGAAGTCCCGGTGGTTCCTTGCCCAAGCGAGGGCGAGAGCTTCGGCATAAACAACAGAGACAACCTCTTGAGACCTATGAGTCGCTTGATAATCAGCCACAAAGCCATCAAGATCCAGAGCCAGCATGTCATAAGCGAGCAAATAATCCCTGGCCAGGGTGTTCGAAGTGTCGCGCCGCGCCAGAAGAGAGAGCACCTCATGGATATTCTCGTCGGAACTCACCATGTCTTTTTCAGTCAAGCGCTGTTTGGAAATATGTCCGACATCGTCCGATGGACGCCACTTGCGGTAAAACAGAGTATGGCCGAGAGCCTCCATGTATTTATCGGCAACGGCGTGATCCCCATTGACCCTGTTTGTCCTCGCCAGCCACTTGTGGCAATAGGCGCTTTTCTGGTAGTCGGGGATAGACTCCTGGGCCTCATAGACCATCCTCTGGGCACTGTCGACAAGTCCCAGGGCCCAATAGACATGGGCAAAAGCAAGAGGGGATATGAAATCGATTTTTTTGTCAGATATAAGTCCTTGCGGACCGTTCTGGAAACCCTTGAACAACCCGTCCGGGAACATCCCGGTCTTCGCCATGGCAAGATTCAGGCAAGCGACTGACACAGGGCTCAGAGAAGGCGTCCCGCGGCCGGCGGCCTCTATAATCCCGTCCCAATCCTCATTCTCCGCAAGGAGGGTATAGCGGATTGTCTCCTCCTTCTGGCGGTTGATGTTCCTCTCGAGCAAAGGCCAGGCGACAATGAGGAGGGAGGAAACGACCGAGGCCGTCATCACGGCGGCGTTGACTGGGGCTTTGCCTTCCCCCCGGAAAAAGCGCTGAAGCAAGAGAACTACAGCTGCAAAAGCAAGTGCGTACCATGGCTCAGGACGTACAGTCTGAAGGAAACGGTAGTAGTGAACGCCTCCGGCAAGGGACTTCATGGGATACTGGAACACCCACGAGGACGCGAAAACCGTGAGGACCGACAAAGGAAGGCCGGATAGCGCCGCTTTCCAATCCCTGGTCGAGAGAGCCGCGAGGAACATCAGGCACAGGGGACCTGAGACCATATATAATATAGGAGTGGCGACAAGTGTCACCACCATTCTGACGGAGGACCTGCCTATCGAGGCCACGCCGCGGGCCGCCGCGAGCGAAAGGATCAGAGCGACAACCGCGGAGAGCATAGCGTTCTCGTTTGTATAGAACGCGAACAAGATGGCCACCGGCAGCGCGGTAAGGCTGGAAAGCCACAAGGGTTTTTTATCAACAAAGCTGAGCAGAAGCAACTGAAACACAATAAGGAGGGCAGAGACGATGCCCGCGCCGACCCAGGGGTTGAAGAAAAACTGCGTGAAAAAACGGCCTGTCCAGTCCGCCATGCCTCCAGGAACGGAAACAACCTCGACGAAATACCTCCATGTCCATAAGAACAACTGATACCTCTCCTGAAAAACCATGTGCGAGGGAAAGCGCGAGGCAAGCAGGAGGGCGACGAAGACGACTTCGGCCGCGAGGAATATTTTGCGATATAGCTTCAAGGATATCTGCCGTTTTCCGGTAAAGATATAAAAAAGTCTCTTATTTTTCTTTGAAAATACAAACGTTTGTATAAATTTGCGGAAACTACATAAATCTTAATATAATTCCTATGCGAAACAAACTCTTAAGATTCATCTTTTGTTTGTCTGCAGCCGTCTTCGCGATCGTCGACGCTGGAGCTCAGACAAGAATGAAAGTTTCAGGATCAATTACTGATTCACAAGGCCCTGTCATAGGAGCCGCGGTTATTGAAAAGGGATCCGCGAACGGAACCACCACGGATTCGAATGGAAGGTACGAACTCACCGTAGCTCCCAACGCGACCCTCGTGGTCTCTTGCATCGGCTATGCCACCACGGAAATCGCCGTAAACGGCAAAAACTCTGTGGACATTAACTTATCTGAAGACACCGAAATGCTTGAGGAGACTGTTGTCGTCGGTTTCGGTACCCAGAAGAAAGTCAACCTGTCCGGATCCATCTCCACGGTCAACGTGGGTAAGCTCACCGAGAGCCGCCCTGTCACCAGCATCGGTAACGCCCTTGTGGGTATGGCCGCCGGTGTCAACGTGACCTCCGGAAGCAACGCACCCGGTAGCGACAACGCCACGATCATGGTCCGCGGCCGCGGTACCCTCAACACCGCCACGCCGCTTGTCATCATCGACGGTGTGGAGGCGGCCATCAATTCGGTCAACCCCCAGGATGTCGAGTCGATGACAGTCCTCAAGGACGCGGCGTCATCCGCCATCTACGGATCCAGGGCGGCCAACGGTGTCATCCTCATCACGACAAAGCAAGGCAAGTCCGGCCATGTGAAGGTTGACTACAACGGATATGTCTCGTTTGAGGACATCAGAGTCCCGAAAGTCCTCAGGCCTGTCAGCAATTACGCGGATTATATGGAATACCTCAACGAGGGTTTGGCCAATGCCGGTATGGCCGCCCAGTTCTCCCAGGAGAAAATCAACGAGTGGCGGAACGGGACTGATCCCCTGATGTACCCCAACAGCGATTTCATCACCGACACCTTCTCTACCGGAATAGCCCAGAACCATGTCCTCTCTGTCTCCGCGGGAAGCGAGAGGATGCGCCTTTACGGCTCGCTCGGCTACCTTGACAATCCGGGAGTCCTGCCCAACTCGGGCCAGAAGAAATACAGCGCCCGTGTCAACTTCGAGGTCGACCCGACCAAATGGATAACGGTCGGAAGCAACATCAACGGTTACCTGTCCGACTTGGACATGGGCTCAAACCCCGACTTCACCTACATCGGATCCACCTCCCCGGGCATGACCTACAAGTTCCCGGACGGCCGCTTCGGAGGTATTGAGAACCCGGAGGACGACCCCCAGTCCAGCGCCAACAACCTTCTCAGGTCAAGATACACCACGAAAGGAACGGATCTCACCAACAACATCAGCACCCGTTTCTTCTCCACGATCAAGCCGTTCAAAGGCTTCAGCGTGACCGGTTCATACACCTACCAGTTCTATGACAAACAGCGGAACACGACTCCTAATTTCGTCGACCTCTGGAGCTACAGGACCAATTCGATCGTGACAAGCGGAACCGGAAGGACAAGCGCCACCAATTCCAACAACAAGATCATCCGCAAGTACGCCGATGTGATCGCCCGTTATGAGAACACTCTGGTCAATGACCGCTTCGGGTTCAGCCTCATGGTGGGCAGCTCTACCGAGTCATACCGCTCAGCCAGCTTCTCCGGGACAAGATATGACCTGATCTCCGAGACCCTTTCCGCCATCAACGCCGGAACCGGCGACATGTCAGCTTCCGGCTCATCAACGGAATGGGCCATGAACTCGTATTTCGGCCGTCTCAACCTCTCATGGGACAACAAGTATCTCCTCGAGGCCAACTTCAGGGCTGACGGATCCTCCCGATTCCTTGAAGGCCACCGCTGGGGCTACTTCCCCTCCGCTTCCGCGGCGTGGAGAATCTCAGAGGAGGGTTTCATGAAGAACAGCGGAATCGACAACCTCAAACTGAGGGTGTCCTATGGCGGACTCGGAAACAACTCCGTGGGCAACTATGAGGCCCAGTCAATGTATGTGACCCAGAATTACTCCCTTGGTGACGCGGTCGCGGTCGGTATGGCCCAGACAGCCCTCGCCAACGCGAACCTTACCTGGGAAACCACTTACGTCACGAACATAGGTGTTGACTTCGGACTGTTCCGCAACCGTCTCAACGGTACAGTGGATGTCTTCGACAAAGACACCAAGAACATCCTCATCAGCCTCCCTGCCCCCGATGTCCATGGCACCGCGTCAATTCCCACACAAAACGCCGCGGAGGTCAGGAACCGCGGAGTCGAGATCTCGCTGGGATGGCAGGATCACAAGGGTGACTTCAGCTACAGCATCAACGGCAACTTCACTTATGTCAAGAACAAGGTGCTGAAGTTCAAGGGAGACGACTACTCGCTCTCGGGAGCCAACTACATCAAGGAAGGGCTTCCCATCAACTCCCAGTACATGTACCGTTTCGACCGCATCATCCAGACCGAGGCCGACATGAAGATCGTGGAGGACATGCTCGCCGCCAACCCGGCCGCGTTCAACACCACAGGGGTGCCCGGCTACGGTGACATGCTTTACAAGGACATCAACGGGGACGGGGTTGTCAACAGCGACGACAGGGAGATTGTGAGCGACGGCCCCAACCCCAAGTTCTTCTACGGACTGAACATCGCCCTGGCTTGGAAAGGCTTTGATTTCAACACTCTCATCAACGGGGTCGGCGGAGTCAGCCAATATTGGCAGGACACCTACAAGAACACCTCGAACGTCACCTTCGGTTGCGCCATCAACAAATATGTCGCTGAGCACGCGTGGCGCGAGGGACGCACGGACGCCACCTATCCGAAGCTGAACAACAAGGACACCAAGAATACCCAGATCTCGGACTTCTATCTCCAGAACATGGCCTACCTGAAGATCCGCAACATCCAGCTTGGCTACACTTTGCCGCAAAACCTCACCCAGAAGATCAGCATCGAGCGCGTCCGCTTCTATGCCAGTCTTGAGAACTACTTCACTCTCACTAAGTTCCGTGGCTTTGACCCGGAAGTCAGCGGCTTTAACTATCCGACCATGAAGCATGCCTTGCTTGGCGTAAACATCACATTCGGAGGAAAATAGCTCCTGAGGTAAGCAGTATAAAGCAATTAACAACGGATTATTATGAAAAAGACCAGAATACTCTCCTCCGCCAGCCTCCTCGCCGCCTTGTTGGCGATATGTGGCTGCAATTCACTCGACCTTTCTCCTGACAACCAGCTTTCCTCCGGCACCTTCTGGAAGACAGAGACACACGCGAGGCAGGCGATTGTCGGTGTCTACGCGATGCTCAGGAACGACAACATCTGCGGTGAGATCTACGAAGAGGACGCCGGTGGCTTTATCGGCACCGGATACGACCGCGGTTTCTTCAACATCGTGAAGGGATCTTACAACTCCACGACCGGGCATGTCACCAGCAAATGGTCCGCTCTCTATGAAGGTGTCGCCCGCGCCAACTCGGTCATCCAGAACGTGAGCGGCATGACCGACTATCTCGACCAGGCCGTCATCGACAGGTATGTCGGAGAGGCGAAGTTCCTCAGGGCATATTACTACAACATGCTCCTCAACTACTGGGGCGGCGTTCCTATCTATGACGAGAGTTGCGTCGTAGCCGAGAAATTCTCCGAGATGATGGAGCCTCGCTCAACCGCCGAGCAAGTCCGCGATTTCATAATCAGCGATCTTGACGCCGCGATCGCCGTCCTTCCCGAGCAGGGAGAATGGACAGGGGCGGACTATGGCCGCGCCACTAAGGGAGCAGCCCAGGCGCTCAAGGGCAAAGTCTTGCTCTACGCGAAAGACTATAGCGGGGCCGCCTCGGCGTTCCAGACTGTTATCAACAGCGGAAAGTACTCTCTATATGAGAGTTATCCGAAGCTCTTCCTCCCCGGAGGAGACGCGTCTGATGAGATGGTTTTCGCCGTCCAGAACATAGGTGGTGTCGGATCTGACTTCGGTATGCCGATGTGCTTCTACATGGGGACACGATCAACTTACGGCAGCTGCTGGGACAATTTCACGGCCTCGACAAGGTTTGTCGACAGTTATGAGAACATCGACGGCACCCCGTTCAACTGGGATGACTGGTTCCCCGGCTTCAACTCGGACAACAAAGTCAAGGAAGAGGTGTTCCTGCTCCAGAACGGAACCAGCTACACCAATCCCGAGCGCCCGGCCCAGGTGGACAAGCTTCTTGAGATGTACACCAAGAGGGATCCGCGCATGAACTGGACCATCATACTTCCTTACACCCATTATCTCGGCTGGGCCTCCAACCAAGAGAGGGACATGGAGTACATCATCCCCGCCTCCGGATCAGGAAACGAGTCGTATGGGTCCATCCGCGTCAACAACTCCTGGAAAATCTACCTTTTCCGCAAGTTTGTGCCGGAAGGAAACATGAACGGAGCCCTCAACAACCGCTCCCACACTCCTATCAACTTCCCCCTCATCCGTTACGCCGATGTCCTGCTGATGTACGCGGAATGCCTCAACGAGACCGGACAGACCTCTGAAGCCGCGACATACGTCAATATGGTCAGGGCCCGTGTCGGGATGCCGGGAGTCACAGCCACCACCAAGGATGAGATGTTCCAGGCTATCAAACATGAGCGCGAGGTGGAGATGGCCGGCGAGGGCCACAGCTATATGGACTACAAGCGCTGGGGCATTCTCGAGGAGCTCAACGGAGTCGCGGAGCTCAATCTTATTGGAGGTAGCCTGTACTCCCACGCTACCGCTTCCCGAGACTACCTGTTCCCTATCCCTAACGCCGAGATAGACAAGAATCCCGCTCTCACGCAGAATCCCGGCTGGTAGCGGATGACGGTCACATCAAGTGGGTTACGCATGTCGCTTAACCCACTTTTTTAAATATTCAAGAAAACATCGACAGCATGAAAAGAATAATCGCACTCATGGCTTCCGTCATCCTTTGCGCGGCCCTTACCGCGAGGGAGAGCGAGCAGCGGAACCTTCTCCAAAAAAGATACACGTTCGAACAGGTCAAGTCGGCCTTAGTGCTTGACCAGAAATGGGTTCCTTATCCGGATTACCAGGACCGGGCCGGCTGGGACGCCCTCATGGGAGGACATAAGGACGACATCATCAAGCAAGGTGAGAGATACCTCGACTACGAGTGGAAAGTCGTCAAAGCAATGGATTACATGGAATATGAGCTTTCCGGCAACCGGGCCATCATGGAGGGTCCCCTCGGGGCCAACAACAACGCGATCGGTGCCCTGTTCGCGGCTGAGCTCGCGGAAGGGAAAGGACGATTTATCCCTCAGATAATCAACGGAGTATGGCACTCTTGTGAGATGACCTCATGGTCTCTTTCAGCCCATCTCGCCAGTTTGTCTTTCTCTCACCGCTCACTTCCCGTCAAGGAGGACAACACCCTTGAGCTCACCCAGGGAGGAATGGCCCAGATGTTTTCCTGGATTTACTACTACCTCCACGATGAGTTTGACAAGATCCAGCCGGAGTTCAGCAAGCGTCTCAAAGAAGAACTCACTTACCGTGAGCTCGACGCTTACCTCGCGAGGGACGATTTCTGGTGGATGGGTTTCTCCGGAGGAAACAACGGGATGCTGAACAATTGGACCCCGTGGTGCACCTCAAACGCCCTCATCTCGTTCATGCTCATGGAAAACGACCGGGACAGGCTCGCCCAGGCGGTCTGGAAAGGCATCAGGAGCGTGGATCTCTATCTCAACTATGTCCAAGGAGACGGTGGCATCGAGGAGGGTCCCTCCTACTGGGGACACGCTCCAGGAAAGCTATATGACTATCTCAACGCCCTTTCCATGATAACCGGCGGCAAGATCAGCATTTTTGACGAGAAGCAGGTCAGGGACATGGGAGAATACATCGTCCGCTCTTATGTCGGAGACGGGTGGGTCGTCAACTTCGCTGACGCCTCCGCCCGCGGAGGAGGGGAACTCCCCATGATTTACCGTTACGGGAAGGCCGTAGGAAGTGATCTCATGATGGGCTACGCGGCCCAGATGCAGAAAGGCAAGCCAACATCCGTCTCCGGAGGACTTGACATGTCACGGTACTTTGAGACCCTCAGATATGAGAAAGAATTCCTTGCCTCGGACAAGAGTTATACGCCAAGCAATTACACCTGGTATCCGGTCACCGAGTTCCATTACATGTCCAATCCGGAAGGTGTCTTCGTGGCGGCAAGTGGAGGCTACAACAACGAGAGCCACAACCACAATGACGTCGGCTCGTTCAACCTCTACTATGACAACCTCCCGGTCATCATCGATGTGGGAGTGGGCACCTACACCCGCCAGACTTTCAGCAGCGAGAGGTATAACATCTGGACCATGCAGGGCAACTACCACAATATCCCCATGGTCAACGGTATAGCTGAGGCCTTCGGGACCCGCTACGCTGCCAAGGACTGCAAATCCACCCCGAATAGCTTCTCCGCAGACATAGCCGACGCCTATCCCGCCGAGGCCGGCGTGCGGAAATGGATCCGCTCATACACCCTCTCGGGCAAGACACTCAATGTCTCTGACCAGTTCACGCTTTCAAAGGCGGAGGCCCCCAACCAGATCAACTTCATGACATGGGGCAGCGTCGACACCTCTAAACCCGGTGTGGTAAACGTCGAGGTCAGGGGAAAGAAGATGCGGCTTAAATATGATGCCAAAACTTTCACGGCAGAGGTGGAGACCATCAGGCTGACCGACCCGAGGCTGTCCAATGTCTGGGGAGACGAGGTCCACAGGATCTCCCTGAAGGCCACAAAGCTCCAGAAGAGCGGAAAGTATAATTACACGATAACCAAACTATAATGAGAATAAAGGGATTATCAATTCTGGCGCTACTTTTCGCCGCCGGTTGTTCAACGGACTCCTTCATCAGGGATAATGTCGGGTTCGCTGCCGCCCAGATAGACGGAGCCATCGAGAGGACAGAGGCCCATATCGCCGAGACCGGCAAATTCGGAGCCCCCATAGACTTGAAGGCAGACAAGGAGACCATCACGTTCGGTGACCACCTGGCGTGGCAGGGAGGCTTCTTCCAAGGCAGCCTCTGGTACCTCTATGAGCTCACCGGCGACGAGAAATATGCCGCCACAGCCCAGCGTTACACCGAGAGCATCAGTGACGTGCGATATGTCACCGACAACCACGATGTGGGATTCATCTGCATGAGCTCTTTCGGCCAAGGGATGCGTCTTAAAGGTCTTGACTATAAAGATATTATCGTTCAGACAGCGGAGTCCCTGATGACCCGCTTCCGCGAGGTTCCGGGCCTTATCCAGTCATGGCAGGCCTCAGAGGCTCTCGACCGCAAGTGTCCAGTCATAATAGACAACATGATGAACCTTGAGCTGCTTTTCAAGGCGACGGAGCTGACAGGCGACAAGAAGTATTTCAATGCTGCCGTCAGCCATGCCGACCGTACCCTTAAAGAGCATTTCCGCCCCGACGGAAGTTGCTGGCATGTGGTGGATTATGACCCCGTTACAGGCGAAGTGAGAAAGAAGGTCACCGCTCAGGGATATTCTGACGACTCGGTCTGGAGCCGCGGACAGGCCTGGGCTATCTATGGATATGCCATGGCCTACAGATGTACCGGTTACCGCCGTTATATTGACCAGTCCCTGAAGACTTTCGAGATGATGAGAAACCATCCCAACATGGCCGGGGACCGCATACCGTACTGGGACATGTGCAGCCCGGAAATACCTGACACTTACAGGGATGTGTCCACCGCGTCGATCATCGCTTCCGCCCTCTACGAGATCAGCACCATGGATGTTGAGAACCCGAGCCAATACAAGGAATATGCGGACGAGATCATGACTTCCCTCGCCAGCCCCTCTTACAGGGCGAGGCTCGGAGAGAACGGGAACTTCATCCTGATGCACAGCGTGGGGAGCATCCCCCACAACTCAGAGATTGATGTCCCCTTGAACTATGCTGATTACTATTTCCTTGAGGCTCTAAAACGTAAACGGGACATTGAGAGATGAGAAAGTTTCTCCTGGTCCTCGCGCTGTCAACCGTCTCACTGTCGGCCATTTGCCAACGGACGACAGTGAACCTTGACAGCGGCTGGAGATTCCGCTTCGGCTACGAGTTCGACAAGAGATCCGGAGTCACGGTCCAGCTTCCGCACAGTTGGAACGCGCTTGACGTGACGAGCGGAGCCGACCACTACCACCGCGGGATCGGCAACTACACCAAAAAGGTGAGCATCCCGGCGGAATGGGAAGGCAAAAGGGTGTTCATCAAGTTCGAGGGAGCCAACAGCATCTGCGACTTTTTCCTCAACGGCAAGTTTGTCGGGGAGCACCGTGGTGGCTACACGGCCTTCGTCTATGACATCACCGACCGCCTCCGGTACGGCCAGGATAACGAGTTGTGGGCCAGGGTGAATAACTCCGAGCAGCTTGATGTCATGCCTCTGGTCGGAGACTTCAACATCGGTGGCGGCCTCTACCGGGACGTGTATTTCATTATCACCGACAAGGCTTGCATCTCCCCGGAGGACCACGCCTCCCCCGGAGTGTACTTCTCCCAGAGAAATGTGACCGGAAAATCGGCCGACATTGGCCTCAGGGTAATGCTGTCAAACACCGACGGCAAGGATCGCGACCTGGTAGTCCGGATGAGCGTCAAAGACGGGACAAAGACCGTTGTCACAAAAGAAAAGAAGGTGCGTTTGGCCTCCGGCACAAGACTTACGGAGGAGACCATCGGCTTCTCCATCAAAAACCCCCACCTGTGGAACTCCAGGCAGGATCCGTTCATCTACGACGCCACAGTCTCGCTCCTGGAAGGAGGAAAAGAGATCGACTCGGTACGGCAGCCGCTGGGCCTGAGGCACTTCCGCTTCGATCCGGATGAGGGCTTCTTCCTCAACGGCCGGCACCTGCGGCTCAGG
>JAFVED010000094.1 GCA_017478125.1 Bacteroidales bacterium
AGCTGGCCGAAGATGATGGCGAACTGGTTCCAGGACACGAGCTTCCCCTTTTGGGAGGCGGGGGCGACCTCGGCTATGTACATAGGGCAGAGCGCCGACGCCAATCCGACGCCTACACCGCCCAGGACACGATAGCAATTGAAAGCTACCAGGAGTCCCTTGGTGGGAAGGCTCTTCTGGAAGAAAAGGAATTCAGGGTAATATGATCCCAGGGCGGAGAGAAGGAAAAGGACACCTGCCACGAACAATGTCCGCTTACGCCCCAGATTGGAGGCCAGGACTCCGGAGATGAAGGCTCCTATGATGCAGCCCATCAATGCGCTGGAACTGGTGAAACCGTGAAGTCCATCAGTGTAATTGAAATCCGAGGCTCCCCGGAAGAATGCCTGAAGCCCTTTCTCGGCCCCGGAGATGACAGCGGTGTCATAACCGAAGAGCAGTCCCCCGATGACAGCGACCAGGACAATGGAAAATAGATAAGCGGGGTTCGCTTTCTGTCTGTACATACATTACAATATTATTCCGCGAATATAACAATTCGCGCGAATATTTCTCAACTATTTTTGTTAGTTAAACAGAATCTTCTTAACTTCGCCGCAACGGACGCGTCCATGTTATAAACCAAGCCAACAGCGTTTTATGAGACACTTTTTTTTACTGGCCATCGCTCTCCTCGCCCTCTGCCTCCAGGCCAGGGCACAGGTATTCATAGTCAATGACAATCTCACGACCGGCAGGATGGCAGAGATCCATGCCTCTGTGGTTGACTCCCTGACGAACGAGCCTATTCCCTTCGCGTCTTTTTATGTGATTCCGGCGAAGGACACGACCATCAGCAATTTCACCCTCACTGACGCCGAAGGTATCGCCAAACTCGATGATGTCCCTTACGGGGAATATGTCCTTCATGTGGAAATGCTTGGATATAAACCTTTTATAAAAAGCAAATATTTCCGGGACCGCCGTGTTGACATGGGTACGGTCAAGCTTCAGGTAGACCATAACTACCTCAAGGCGGCCGTGGTCTCAGATGTCGGCAATCCCATAGTCGTCAAACAGGACACCGTCGAGTTCAACGCGTCTTCTTTCCAGATAGGGACCAACGACATGCTCAAGGACCTCATAAAGAGGATGCCGGGAATGGAGATCACAGACGACGGAAAAGTCAAATTCAACGGCGAGGAGATCGACAAACTGACCGTCGGCGGACGCACCTTCTTCTTCGGGGACCAGAGCACGGCCCTCAACAACCTGCCCGCCTCGATCGTGGACAAGATCAGGGTGATCGACAGGGAGTCCGAGTCCACACGCTCCAGCGGGCTGCAGGACGGGAGCCGCGAGAAGGTCCTGGATGTCGGCCTGAAGAAAGAGTATGAGCAAGGATGGTTCGGCAACGCCGGATTGAAGGGAGGGGCGACAATGGCCGGAGATAAGGACGACCAGCTCAGGGATGACCGCGGGCTGCTGTACAGCGGCAACTCCCTCGTGTCCGCATATTCGGAGAAAGACCAGGTCACGGTCATAGCCAACGGGATGAACCTGAACGAGTCCAACGGGGTGGTGTTCGTGATGGTGTCGAGCGACGGCACCCGCGCGACCAACGCCGACCAGATCGCCTCGGCAGCCCAATTCGGAGTCAACGCCAACACTTCCAGGATCAAGAATGTCGAGACCACTGCCTCGGCCAATTACAAGTACGGCGACTCCATGTCCGGGACCAGATCATTCCGGACGACCCACCAGGACGACGGGGACATCATGTCCGGCAGCTCGGTCTCCGGAAGATCATTCAGCAACTCCCTGACAACCAACCTGGAATTCCAGAAAGAGTCAGGAAAGACGCGGTTCCATTTCCGTCCTACCTTCAAGTTCTCAAAAGAAGATTCCAGGAACACCACCGCGTCAGAGACGTCCATACAAGGAGTGACCGCCAACTCGTCAGAAAGCGCGACCTCCGATCTCGGATTCGACCGGCTGGTCTCCGGAAACGGGAATGTGGTTTTCAGGGAGATCGGGGGCAAGAAGAACAGGACGCTGTCACTGCTCATGAGTGGCAATCTCGAGAACGAGGACGGCAAAAGGTTCGAGAACAGCGTCATGGGATTCTCTGACGGGTACGAGAGCCGTTCCTTGAGGTATTCCAACAAGAGCGACAGCCGAGGCGGATCCGGGAGTGTAACCTACGGGGAACCATTGACGGAGAAACTCACACTTTCAGCGAGCGCCACCCTCAATCTCTCAAAGTCTGACAGGATCAGCGACGCTTTCGACAAAGACGGCCTGAACAGCTATTATTCCTCGGAATCAAGGAGCCGCGCGATAAGACAGAGCTATGGCACAACCGCGCAATACACTTTCAAGCAAGGCAGTTGGATCACATTGGGAGCCAATTTCAACGGTACCCTTCAGGAAACATATTCCAAGAGTTTCAATATCTCCCGGACGACAGGCGAGGGCGACTGGTTCTGGTTCATGCACCCTACAGTCAGAATCCAGCATTCTTTCGGTTCCAACCGCCTGAACCTCAGCCTTTCCGGTTACTCCCAGCAAGCCTCGGCGACCTCAATGCGGCCTACGATGGACATAACGGACCCGTCCAGACCCACAATCGGGAACATCTACCTGAGACCCTACGGCTACACCTACTTCAACACGAGTCTGACCCGGTCCGACAAAAAGAGATTCTCTAGCCTGACAGCTTACCTTTACGGCAACATCACCAAAAATCCTGTCACTTACACCAGATGGTATGACTCTGACGGGATATTGTACTCGGTTCCTGTCAACTCCAGGAAGAACTCTTTCAGCGGCTCATTGTCAGCGTATTACAACACTCCTCTGGACGAATCGAAGAAGTTCACCCTGTCCACGGGTGTCTATGGCAGCATCAACCTTTCGACAAGTTACCAGGCGAAAGGCACTCTCGCCGGTGTGGACATGGATGCCTTCGATTACTCCACTTTCATGGACGCGTTCTGGGGAGGAGCGGACGGAGATGTGTTTTTCAGCGGGAAGAGCGGATTCTCGGAGAGCGACACCAGGACCTTCTCTCCTGGGGGGCACCTTGATTTCCGCTACAGGTCCGACAGGCTCTCCGCCAAGATAGGGGCGAGCCTCAGCACGTACTTCGCCCGCTACTCTTTGAACAAGAGCCTCGACATGGACACTTTCTCCCCTACTGTCGGGATGGAGTTCTCCTACACCACAAAACATGAGTTCGAGTTCCAGTCCGACCTCAACTACGCCTGGTATTATGGCTACGCCGAAGGCTACGGCGATCCGGAGTGGCAGTGGAATGGGGAGATCTCCAAGAACATCGGAGCGTTCAACCTCAGCGTCAAGGTCCACGACATCCTTGACCAGACCCGAAACCTGACCCACACTGTCACCGCGAATTACGAGGAGGACTCTTACCGCCTTGTCATGGGCCGGTACGTCTTGTTCGGAATCAAGTGGAACTTCTGCAAGATGAACGCCTCTCACAACCAGAAGGCCCAGAATGCCGCATGGAACATGGTCTGGTGACATGCCACTGATGCCGCCGCGGCCGGCCCGAAGGCACATCCTGAGAGAAAGAATTTGGAGAACAATAAAATATGAGTAAATTTACTTCGTTGTAATAAAACGGAAGTACCAAATGAAAAGGACTCTCAACGAGATATGTCAGAAATACACCGCCCCGCAGGAAACGATGGCCATGGGGATTTATCCCTATTACAAACCCATCAGCTCCGGCCAGAATCCAATCGTCACTATGGCGGACGGGCACAAGGTCCTAATGTTCGGATCCAACTCGTATCTCGGACTGTCCGACGACCCAAGATTGAAAGAAGCCGCGGTCGCGGCTGTCAAGAGATACGGCACGAGTTGCTCCGGCAGCCGTTTTCTAAACGGCACACTTGACATCCATCAGGAACTTGAGGAGAGACTGGCCAAGTTTGTCGGCAAGGAAGAGGCCGTCACCTACAGCACCGGTTTCCAAGTCAATCTCGGAGTGGTCAGCTGCCTTGGATTCAGAGGCGGCCACATCCTCCTGGACGACACCGACCATGCCTGCATCATTGATGGCAGCCGCCTATCATGGAGCACTGTTTACAAGTTCAAGCACAACGACATGGAAGCGCTTGAGAACAAGCTGAAGGTATGCGGGCAAGACACCAGCAAGCTCATTGTGGTGGACGGAGTGTACTCAATGCTGGGAGATCTCGCCAAACTACCAGAAATCTGCGACCTCGGCGACAAGTATGGAGCGTCAATTATGATTGACGATGCCCACGGCCTTGGAGTATTCGGCGAGAACGGCAGCGGCACCGCAAGCCATTTTGGCCTGACAGACCGGACCGACCTGATAGCGGGGACATTCTCGAAGAGCTTCGGCTCGCTGGGCGGCTTTATCGCCGGAGACCACGACGTGCTGAACTTCATCAAGCACAACAGCCGCTCCCTTATCTTCAGCGCCTCTATGACCCCGGCCGCGACAGCGGCGGCACTGAAGGCCCTGGACATTATGATCGAAGAGCCTGAGCGCCGGGAACATCTCTGGGATGTAACCCGCTACGCTTGGAAGTGCTTCCGCGAGAATGGCTTTGACATCAACCTCACCCAGTCCCCCATCATTCCGCTGATGGTGCGCGACACTACCACGGCTCTCACGCTCGTCGAAGAGGCATATCGCAATGGCTTGTTCATCACCCCGGTCATCGCTCCCGCTGTACCGGAAAAGGATGTGCTCATCCGCTTCGCGCTGATGGCCACGCACACTCGCGAGCATGTCGACCGAGCGGTGGAGATACTCACAAAGATTTTCAGGCAATACGGTATAATCCAATGACCTGTAAACCATTGGACATATCCGGGCGGTAGCTTGACGCTCCTTAGCCGCCGTTATGCCAACAAGAGAAATTTAATGCCGAAAATGTTTAACTTTATCAGAAACTAATCATTAACACATATCGACCATGATCAGATTAAACGCTTTTTTTGTCCTGAAAGAGGACGTATCACTTGAGGAGTTAAAGGCTATCACAGACGAGCTTGTCGCCAAATCCCGGACGGATGAGGGGAACCTGGGTTATGATCTGTTCCAAAGCACGACCAACCCCAGGGTCATGATGTTCTGCGAGTCCTGGGAAAACCAGGAGGTCCTGGACAAACATTCCGCCGCGCCTCATTTCACATTCGCCGTACCCAAAATCGGGGAGATGACGGAGAACGGACTAAAGATAGAGAGGTTCGAATAAGGAAGCCAGGCGGCCTCCGGTCTTGCGATAGCG
The DNA here is from genome assembly GCA_017478125.1 of Bacteroidales bacterium. Lineage (GTDB taxonomy): Bacteria > Bacteroidota > Bacteroidia > Bacteroidales > UBA932 > Cryptobacteroides. The sequence goes on from JAFVED010000094.1 coordinate 5,274, forward strand.
AAGAATACTGAGCAGGACACCGCAACGTGCCTCGACCTCTTCCTCTTGAGCCTTTTGCCATTGGGTCCGGGTCCGCAAAAGTTCCGCCATTGTCTCTGCTCCGGCCTCGTATCGCTTCTGGGCCATCGACCAGTTTTCCTCAGAGAGCGCCAAGGCAGACTTAGACAGCTCGTGTTCAAGAAGAGCTTCTTCATAGTCTCCCTGAGCCTGAGTCTGCTCTAGGCGCATCATATCAATCATGTGCTGCCGCTCCAGCTCATTATGGGCGAGACTGGCTTTGGCGGCCGCTATTTTATTGGAGGCATGGCCAGATGTCCAGATAGGTATCTTCAAATTGACAAGCAGGGTGAAACTTCCTCCATCCAGTACCCTCTCCCCTCCAACCTGGAGTCCCCGAAGATAACCGTAACTGCCCTGCACCCCCAACTGTGGCAACACCTCGCTTCTCGCTGAAACCACTTTCTCGCGTCCAAGGGCGACCTGCTTGTCAAGCATCCTGTACTCAGGGCGCTGCCCGATGTCAAGGTTATCTTCCGGCATCATAAGATTGCCGGACAGTTCGACCGCGCTTATCGTTGAAGAAGGTATGCCCATCCTGACGCAAAGATTCATCTGGGACAGACGCACCCCGTTTTCGGCCCGCTTCCGAGCGAGAATGAGTTCGTTACGGGCCACCTCGACCTTCATGAGATCACTCCTGTGCGCCATTCCCTTCTCACACGCGAGCGATACGGAGCGGTAAAGCTCTTCCGCCGACTCCACACCCAGCGCGGCCACCTCTGACAGCTGCTGAGCTTTCAACAGGAGGAAATACGCCTGGCAAGTTTCGAAAATGACTTCACTTTCAGTGGCAAGCCGCTGTTCCCTGGCAGCTTCTTCCCCAAGTTTTGACATCCTGTAGCCAGAGGCGATCTTGCCTCCCATGAAAACCGGTTGCTGAACACTCAATCCGGCATAATAGATTCCACCTACTTTGTAGTCCAGCTGATAACCAGGGAATGAGATTGGATAATCCATACCCAAAACAGGCAAGGACGCGTCGAATGAAGGAATATCAAGCAAGTTGCCTTTGGTGGAATTCAAAGCTGTCGTACCCGTGGCGCTGACAGAAGGGAAGAAAAGGCCGCGCGTGGAAAGCCTCGTCCGCATCGCTTCTTCCATCTTCTTGTCTCTTATCAGGATTTCTTTGTTTTCGCTCCGGGCAATGCGCACGCACTCCTCCAGAGTGTATGTCTGCTGGGCTCGCGCCCATATCCCTGAGCAAAGAGCGGATAGAATTATGGCTGACAAACGTGATTTCATGGTTTCCGGATTTTGTAGAACAGCGAATACAGGACAGGAACAAACACCAGAGTGAGGACAGTGCCGAAGGCGAGGCCGCCCATGATGCATGCGGCAAGGGAACCGAACATAACATCCCTCAGGAGCGGGACCATGCCAAGTATTGTGGTAAGAGCTGCCATCGAAACCGCCCTGAGACGGCTTACACTTCCCTCGATCAGGGCAGAATAAGGATCTTCACCTTCTGAGATACGTTTGTCTATCTCGTCCATCAGGACGATGTCATTTTTTATCATCATTCCGACAAGCCCGAGAACTCCGGCTATCGCGACAAATCCAAAAGGTTTCCCGGTAAGAAGCATGGCCGCGACCACGCCGATCAGCACAAGGGGCACAGTGAGAATAATGATGGAAGGTTTCTTAAAATCTCCGAACAGCAGGAGCAGGATGAAGATCATGATAAGGATTGCTGCAGGGTAGCTTCCGAAAAGGGAAGAAACAGAATCGGAGCTGGCAGCCTGCTCGCCATACCATTTGACACTGTAACCCTCAGGGATGTCCATTTTGTCAATTTCCTCTTTCACGGACTTGTAGGCAGCGGCTGCAGAAACACCCTGAGCGTTGAAACATTGCGCACGCTGGGCGCGCTGGCCGTTCATGCGCGTGACGCAGGGTTCCTCCCACTCGACTGATATTCCGGAACCGACCTGTCCAACAGGGACGGTCCCGCTTAAGAGGTGATCAATATCATCCACATCCATTTTCCCGGTTGCGAGCCCGACCAGCACATCTTCAGAAAGAAGAGCGCTGAATGAAGGCACCTGGGAGAAAAGTTGGACGGCCCCGAGATCCTTCACGGCCTCGCCGTCCCCG
>JAFVED010000095.1 GCA_017478125.1 Bacteroidales bacterium
GCTGCTATACAGCACGCTCTTGTCCCAGTTCCGGAGATAGAACTCCCTCGGCTTGACGCAGATGGCGGCTCCCCAAGCCGGACCACCGCCGCACATCGGCTCCCAGGGGGCGCCGTTGGGAACATGGCCGCTTTCGGGATTCTGGCTTCCCACGACATCTCCTATCCATTTATTATAGAAGGACGCGGCGTCGAACGAGGCCAGGACAGCCGCCATGGCTATCTCGCCGTCTCCTGTGTAAGGAAGTCGTTCACGATGGGGGCAGTCGGAGGCGACAGCGCTGTGCATATTGTCCATCTGGGACCTCTGGAAGATTGCCAGGATCTGCCCGAACAGCGGGTTTGAGCTTGTGAAAGTCGAGTTTACGGGTACGTTTGTATTGACCGCCTCGGCGGTGATCTGGCCGGCGGTGAGATCCTTCACCCCGGAGATGATCGCCTCCCTGAACACAAACCAGGTGAAACGAGGGGCGAAATCCACCTTCTCCGGTCCGGCGAATATGTATTCGCAGCGAGGGCTCGGATACTCGCTCAGGTGCCGGACTTTCAGAGTGTCTCCCGGAGCTCCGACCAGCCCTTTGAAGTGGACCCAACCGGATATTACCGTGCCGAAATCCACCTTGTAGGTCCCTTCCTCAAGCTTCTCGAAGGAGACCGGGCGGAACACTTCCGTGACCTTGTCTGTGGGGCCGTTGTTGGGGGTGAGAGGACCGTCCGGGGCGTTTCGCCTCACGGCGGCTGTCCAGGAGGAGTCGTCGAAGCCGGGTTTGTCCCATCCCGGCTGCTCTTCCCTGGCGTCGTAAACCTCTCCTTCCCATAAATCCCCGAAGGTGAACGGAGACTCGGCCGCCTTCCACGATGTGTCAGAGAGGATATGCTCCTTGTGCCCGTCCTTGTAGGTGAGTTCTATCCTGGCTATAAGCCTCGGGACCCCGAAAGGCTCGCATCGCGCCGATTGGGCTGTGGGGCGGGTGTGGAAATAGCCGTTCCCCAGCGTGACGCCGATCGCGTTGGCTCCTGTCTTGACCATGCCGGTTATGTCGTGGCAGAGGTAGAGAGTCCTGTAAGCCGTGACATCCGGATCAAGGGGAATGCGGGGATTCTCCCTCAGATATGGCCTGCGAGTGTAGTCAGTCAGTCCGGGGGTTAGGAAATCGTCGCCCACCTTGTCGCCGTTCACCCTGGCCTCATAGTAGCCAAGCCCACTGATGAAGAGGTTGGCGCTTTCGAGTCCCGCCCCGACATTGAACTCTTTGCGGAACATAGGGTAGCGGGTGTACCAGTTACCCCTCTCGTCCTCCTGCCACGCGGCTCCTATCCATTCCGCGTCCCATCCGTCCTTTTCCGGGCCGGTCGTCCATCTCGCCTCCTCGCTCCATCCTGACACCTTGCCTTTGTTGTCCCAGGTGCGGACTCTCCAGGCATAGTCCCTCATCGGCTCCGTCGCGGGACCGGAGTACGGAACGAGATGTGAGTCGCCGGAAATGATTCTCCCTGAGTCCCATACGACATCCTTTCCCGCCGTCACCTCGATCTCGTAGGCGCTTTGGTCCGTATGGTTGATCCAGCTCATCCTCGGAGCGGATCCGGGCTCGACCAGGACAATGCCGTCCTGATACTCGCATCTCAAGTCCGACGGTCTCTCACTGACACAACCCGCCGCCAGCGTCATCACGGCCAGCGGCGTCACAAAGCCTCTTCTCATGGTAAGACTGTTTGTTTATATATGGGCTATGGAATATACAGGGGCGATCTCTGAGAGGCGGTCACGGCCGTTCAACCCATCGAGCTCGACGATGAAGATGAACTCGTTGACCTTGACTCCATACTCCTTGCCCTCTATCACCAACTTGGTGGTCTCCAATGCTTTGGCTATGCCTTCGGCAGTACCTCCTGTGGCCAGCACATCGTCCACGACCGAGACATGGAACACCCCGTCCTCGGCCTTTCCCGCGGCGATGTCCGAGTTCCTGTAGATGAGCTTGTCCGCCCCATATTCCTTCATGATCTCTATCGTCTGGAGGTCATCGCCGCTGTATGGGAGTTTGCCTCTCTTCCGGAACAAGATGATATTGTCGACCCCGCAGTCCGCGATGAGCAAGGGAGAGGCGAAGAGGAATGCCCTTGCCTCCGGGCAGGCGACTGAAGGGGCGGTGATAAGGCGTCCGACTTCGGAGGTCACTTCCGAGAATACCTTCCGGTTCTGGAGATAGGGGATGATGTCGACGAATTTGATCCCTGGGGTAGGGAAGTCCTGGTAAAATTTAAGGTGTTCCTCAAACATGGTTGTTGAAAACTTTGTGGATTATTGTATAACAAAGATATGGATTTTCTCTGGTTATCGGGTTAATTTTGTGATGAGTTTAGCGGGAGTTTAGTCCAACTTATTATAATTATGTCAACAAAACCCATTATCGCGACCGCAGTGGCGGCGCTGGCCTTCGCTTTTGGTGCCAAGGCCCAGACCAATGTCCAGACATTCTACGATTTCGGAAAGGATCGTCAGTATGTTACCACCACTTTCGAGATGTTCAAGGGCGACAAGTTCGGAGACACCTTCTTCTTCATCGACCACTATTACAATTCGACCAATAAGGAAGCGAAGATTGATGGGGCAAGCAGCGCCATCAACGGCAGTTACTTCGAGATCGAGCGCGGCATCAACTTCTGGCAGGACTCCGCTCTGAAGGACTTGAGCGGCCACATCGAGTATGACGGCAGCACTTGGGGCGCTGGCATCTGGTGCTTTGGAGCCAAGTATTTCCTCCATTCCCAGGATTTCTCCAAGACCCTCTCGCTCTACCTTATGTACGACCTGCATCGCGGTATTGGAGAGGCTGACATCCCCGTCAAGTTCACCGCTGTCTGGGGTCTTAGCGATCTCTTTGGTCTCAAGGGTTTGACATTCAAGGGCTTCGCTGACCTTTGGGGAAATAACACAAAATGGGGACCCGACGATGAGACTAAGTTCTCATTCCTCACCGAGCCTCAGCTCTGGCTCAACCTCGGAAGCGCTTTCGACGGCCATCTCGACATCGGTACCGAGATAGAGCTTTCCTACAACTTCGCCGGCAACAAGGGCTTTATGGTCAACCCTTGCGCTGGTCTCCGCTGGTCTTTCTGAATAGTTGAACCCCATCATTCTAACCATTAATAACCATGGCTGAAACCACCACCGCGGTCAAGTCCCCTGAAAAGAAGGGCTGGCTGACCAAGTTGTTCGGGTTCGACCCCTCCAAGATGAAGGTCTCCACGGAGATTATGGCCGGAATAACCACATTCCTCGCCATGTCCTATATCCTGGCGGTCAATCCCTCCATCCTGGCCGACACCGGCATGGACAAGAATGCCCTGTTCACCACCACCGCTATCGCCGCTATCATCGGCACCCTGGTGATGGCCCTATACGCCAAGCTTCCGTTCGCCCTGGCTCCCGGGATGGGGCTCAACGCCTTCTTCTGCTACTCGGTGTGCCTCGGGATGGGCTACTCCTGGCAGTTCGCCCTTACGGCTGTCCTGATCGAGGGCTTCATATTCGTTATCCTGACTTTGACCAATGTGCGGGAAGCGATCGTGAACGCCCTTCCGATGTCGATGCGTAAGGCGATCGGGGCGGGCATAGGCTTGTTCATCGCCCTGATCGGTCTCAAGAGCGGAGGCATTGTTGTCGGCAGCGAGGCCACTCTGGTCGACCTCGGCACCCTCACAGGAGGCCCTGGGCTTCTGTCCGTCATCGGGCTGGTGATCACGGGAATACTTGTGATCCTCAATGTCCCCGGAGCCCTTCTGATCGGCATCATTGCCACCGCGCTGGTCGGCATCCCCATGGGGATCACGAAGCTCAGCGGCTTCGTCTCCGCCCCTCCGAGCATCTCCCCGATCTTCTGCAAGTTCGATTTCAGCCAGGTGCTGAGTCTCGACATGCTCGTCGTGGTGTTCACCTTCCTGTTCGTGGACATGTTCGACACCATCGGCACCCTCGTCGGAGTCACGACAAAGGCTGAGATGGTAGATGATAAGGGCAAGCCGGTCAGGCTCAACCAGGCTTTCCTCGCCGACGCCATCGGCACAATGGCCGGAGCTGCCTTAGGCACCAGCACTGTTACCACTTATGTGGAGAGCGCCTCTGGAGTAGCCCAGGGAGGCCGCAGCGGACTCACCGCCGCCGCCACCGCCGGCTGCTTTGTCCTGGCCCTTTTCTTCGCCCCGGTCTTCACGGCGATCCCAGGGTCGGCCGTCTGCCCCGCCCTGGTGATAGTCGGCTTGTTTATGCTCAGCCCGATCAAGGACATTCCTCTTGATGATTTTTCCGAGGCGATTCCGGCCTACCTGACCATGATCCTGATGCCGATGACCTACTCCATCTCGCACGGCATACTCATCGGCCTGATCTGCTATGTGGTTCTGAATCTGTGCACCGGAAAGAAAGAGAAAGTGAGCTGGTTCATGATAGTCCTGGCGATCTTGTTCGTTCTCAAGTATATTTTCTTGTAAACTATTGACGTAAAGCAAATTAACAACAACGTTACTTGGTTGTTGATAACTTTGTGTTTTTATTTGAGCGAGGGGGCGATTTATCTGCTATATTTGTCAGGAAATGTTCGGGCTGCTTGCCAGTCCGAACCTCTTTCAACCCCAAGCCGATAACTGTAATCAAGCAACACAATATATATGGATGTAACTGTACGCAAGACCAATGGTTCGTTTGAGGAATACGACAAGGTCAAACTGATGAGCGGCATACGCGAGGCCTATAAGACGGCCGGTGAGGAGTGCCCCGAGGCTGTGGTGGTTTCTATCGCTGAGAACCTCTACATTTACGACAAGATCACAAGCCGGGAGATCCGCAGGCAGGTCGAGGAGAGCCTCATGTCTATCAACAAGAAGGTGGCTGTCGCCTACATCGAGAGATTCGACGCCGGGCTTGACCTCCGGAAGAAAAGGGACTTCATCAAAGACTATATCGCCGCGTCAAACGCCGCGACAGGCTCGAAGTTCGACGCCAACGCCAATGTGACCCGCAAGAACATAGTGACGCTTGGCCAGGAACTCTACAAGGAGAACAACATCAAGCAGAACCGCTACATAATGAAGGACAAGATCAAGTCGATGTACGGCCGGGGGATGGCCAACCAGTACATCAAGGATCTTGAGAGCCATGTCCTCTACAAGCATGACGAGAGCGGTACTCCGGGCTACCCTTATTGCGTGGCCATCACGATGTATCCCTTCCTTACCGACGGTCTGAGGAATCTCGGCGGAGTCTCAATAGCTCCTACAGACCTCAAGTCTTTCTGCGGAGAGTTCATCAACCTCGTGTATTCCATCTCCTCCCAGTTCATGGGGGCGGTGGCCACTCCTGAGTTCCTGATGTATCTCGACTATTTCATCCGCAAGGACTATGGCGACGATTACATCGACCATCTCGAGGATGTCGTCGAGATGAACGTCAAGAAGAGGACGCTTGTCAAGGTTATCGACAACTATTTCCAGCAGGTGGTGCATTCCATGAATATGCCCGCCGGCAACCGCGGTTACCAGACCGTGTTCTGGAACATCAGTTACTTTGACGAGCCCTACTTCCGCGGCGTTTTCGGCGATTTCCGTTTCCCGGATGGGACGGCTCC
>JAFVED010000096.1 GCA_017478125.1 Bacteroidales bacterium
CCACGGTGTGCTTCCCGAAGGTGCGGTCGTAGGTGAGGGTGGCCTCGTTGCGCCATCCGTCACTGCGTCCGGTGCTCCAGTCCAGGCCATTGGTGAGGCTGGGCTTACCGATCTCGGGGCGCCTCGGAGAGAAGTCCCTGTAGAGGCTCTGGCCGACATTGACCGAGTACTGGTCGACGAACTTCAGACCCTTGACGATATTGGCGATCTCAAGGCCGGTGGTTGACCAGAAACTGAGGCTGTGGTTGTACTGGTTGTCGGCGAGAAGGGTACGCAGGGGGTTGATCGAGTCACCGTGGATGTCAGAGAAGTTGCTTCCGTACTGGGCGATGTACTCCGGATCCTCGGTTACGATACCGCCATATGAGCCGGCGTTGGGACCAGCGGTGGCGTAAGCCTCGGCGCTGGCGGGCATGAATATGGCGGAAAGGATGGCTCCGGACTGGGCTGAGCTGGTGTTGGTCCCGCGGCTCTTGCCGTCGGAGAAGTGGATGTTCTCAGTGATCTTGACCCACTTGTTCATCTGGTACTGTCCGTTGTAGCGGACACCGAGGTTTTTAGCGAACGTTCCGACGAGGACACCGGGATTGTCCTGGTAACTGAAGGTGAGGCGGCTCTTGAGCTGCTCGGTTCCGTAGTTGAGGGTGACACTGTGGCGCTGGTAAAGGGCATCGCGGAAGATCTCGTCCATCCAGTCGGTGCGGGTAACGCCCACCCAAGGGTTCCTGGTCACGTCCCAGCCTATGGGGAGTGTGAGCCCGGCGTTGGCGAAGGACTTGGTTCTCATCTCGATTTCCTCCTCGGCGTTCAGTCCCCTCGGAAGGTTGTAGGCGCTGCGGATACCGGTCACGAGGTCATACTCGACATGGATGCCCTGGGAGGCTTTCTTGGTGGTCACGAGGATGACTCCGCCCGCTCCGGAGGTAGCTCCGTAGATAGCGGCGGAGGCGGCGTCCTTCAGGACGACCACGCTCTCGATGTCGTTCATGGAGGTTATTGGGGCGCCAGGCACACCGTCGACGACCCAGAGGACGTTGTCACCGTTACGGGAACCTTGTCCTCTGATGAGGATCCCGGGGCCGCTGGTCGGGGAACCGCCGTCATAGGAGACGACGACACCGGGGATCTGGCCCTGGAGCATGCCGGTCGTGGAAGTCACGGGACGGCCGGCGAGTTTCTCGGGGTTGCTGACAATACCCACGGATGCGGACAGATCCTTCTTCTTGGTCTGGGCGCCGTAACCGAGGGCGACAGCCTCCTGGAGCATTTCGGAATCCTCCTGGAGGACGATGTCGATGACAGACCTGCCGTTCACGTTCACATTCTGGGTGGTATAACCCAGGCAGGAAACCTCCAGAACGGCGTTCGACGGAACGGTAATCGAGTAGTTACCATCAACATCCGTGACAGCGTTGGCTCCGCCGGAAAGAACCACGGCTCCCGCGACGGGGCCAGCGGCGTCCTTGACGGTTCCGCGCACTGTCAGGCTTTGGGCGAACACTCCAAAGCTAGCCGCCATGCCGATCAGCATGGCAACAACGCAGAATAGCTTCTTGTAAAACATGTTTTAGTAATTAATTGGTTTGGTTAAACCAATTGATTACCCTGCGGGCTTTAAATCATCTTGACCATTTCTTCTATGCACCGTCTTTTTTGATTTATGTCCGGGTGGGCGTAGATGTTCAGTGTCGTTGTTATGTTGGAGTGCCCCAGGATAGTGCTCAGCGTCTTGAAATCACATTTGCTTTCCAGGCATCTGGTAGCGAACGAGTGCCTGAGGCTATGTACTTTTCGCGGAGGGAAACCGAGGGCGTACAAAACCCGTTTGAAATTATTCCTGAAATTCTGGGGATCTTCCGGAGAGTCGTCGCCTGACAGAATATAGCTCTCACCATGCCTGTTCCCCATCCCTGGGATCATCCTGAATATAAACTCCGGGAGCGGGATCTCCCTCCAGGAGGTGCTGGTCTTCGGAGAACCCACAACGAGTCTCGATTTGCGCGGTTTGCCGTTGGGGTCATACACCCGGTACACGGTCCGTCTCACTTGCAGCACCTGGCGGCTGAAGTCGATGTCCTCCCATTTCAAGGCGCAGACCTCCCCGACCCTCAAGCCGCAGCACGCGGAAAGCAGCAAACCGATGTTCAGCCTGGAGGGATGGACTTTCAGCCAGAAGACAAACTCCTTTTCCTCCTCCAGAGAGAGAGTCTGCGGGTCGGATCTCGTGTTGTGCGGAATAGTCCTGATGTTGTACACGCGGCTTTCCATCCATCCCTTCTCCTCGCAATACTTGATGATCATCTTGACGACCAGGATAATGCTTTTCAGGGTGTTGTACTTCAATTTTTCCAGGATCTCCTCGTCGATCATCCTCTGGACAGATTCCGGAGTGATCTCCTCCAAAGTCCTGAATCGCGGGAGAAGGTGGCGCTCGATGATGAGCGAATATGCGGCCATGGTGGTGACTTTCACATCTTTCGATTTGTCTTCCTGCCAGAAGCGGCAAGCTTCCGCAAATAGAATATTTTCCATTCTGTTGTAGCTTTTGATTATTATTCTTAATTTATTAGTTGTAACAACTAATAAATTATAATAAATTAAATCGATTAAAGAAATGATTTGTAATTATTTCGCGCCTCTGCCAGTCAAATACCACGCAAAGAGAGGCCGGGGGATGGCGCCACGCATGGGAGGATAGACACTTTTGCGGGTTTTGAGACAAGTAATACGCAAAATGACGCTTTTGCGGAAAATCGTTTTTTATACCTTTGCTTTGCCATCTATATGCGGTATGGCGGAATAAAGATGACACTGACTGAACACTATTTTTAACCAAACCAATTAATTATTAAAACATGTTTTACAAGAAGCTATTCTGCGTTGTTGCCATGCTGATCGGCATGGCGGCCAGCTTTGGCGCTTATGCCCAGAGCCTGACAGTGCGCGGAACCGTCAAGGACGCCGCCGGCCCCGTCGCGGGGGCTGTGGTTCTCAGCGGTAACGCGAATGCTGTCACGGACGTGAATGGAGCGTATTCCATCACAGTTCCCTCGAACGCGGTTCTTGAGGTCTCATGCCTTGGCTACCAGGCCCAGAACGTGAATGTGAACGGCAGGTCTGTCATCGACATCGTCCTCCAAGAAGATGCCGAATTGCTCCAGGAGGCCGTCGCCCTCGGTTACGGCGCCCAGACCAAGAAGAAGGATCTGTCCGCATCCGTGGGTATCGTCAGCAATCCTGAGAAACTCGCCGGCCGTCCCGTGACTTCCACAACCGGTATGCTCCAGGGCCAGATCCCCGGTGTCGTCGTCTCCTACAGCAACGGCTCACCTACCAGCGGTCCCAGCATCCTTATCCGCGGACAAGGCTCCCGCAACGGAGACTCTGTGTTGTGGGTTGTGGACGGAGTGCCTGGCGGCCCCATCACCTCGATGAACGACATCGAGAGCATCGTCGTCCTGAAGGACGCCGCCTCGGCCGCTATCTACGGAGCTACCTCAGGAGCGGGCGGTGTCATCCTCGTCACGACCAAGAAGGCCTCCCAAGGCATCCATGTCGAGTACGACCTCGTGACCGGTATCCGCCACGCGAGCAACCTTCCCGAGTGCCTCACAGCCGAGGAGGAGATCCAGATGAGGACCATCTCATCCGCCAACGCCGGCATCAGCCTTGACACCGGTTGGAATCCGCAGGTCAACCCCTGGATCGCCACCACGAGGACAGACTGGATGGACGAGATCTTCCGCGACGCCCTCTACCAGCGCCATTCCGCCACATTGAACTACGGAACCGAGCAGCTCAAGAGCCGTCTCACATTCTCTTTCAACGACAACCCCGGTGTCCTCGTCGGCACCTTTGCCAGGAGCCTCGGTGTCCGTTACAACGGGCAGTACCAGATGAACAAGTGGGTCAAGATCACCGAGAACATCCACTTCTCCGACGAAAAGAGCCGCGGGACTGACACCGGTTCCGAACACACGGGTACTATCCTTTCCGCCCTCTACATGCCGCCGTCCGCCGAGGCTTACGCCACCGCCGGTCCCAATGCTGGATCGTTTGGAGGTACCACCACCGAGGATCCCGCTTATGTCGCCCAGTACGGCAACAACTTCGCCGGTCTGCACGGTGACGCTGTGAACCCCCTGCGCTCCCTTCTCGCCCACACCATTTACGGCCATAGCATCAACTTCTGGTCAACCACTGGCCTTGAGATCGCCAACATCGTGAAGGGGCTCAAGTTCGTCGACCAGTTCTCATATAATGTCCGCCAGGGAATCAGCAAGGATTTCGGACCGAGGCGTCCCGAGATCGGTAAGCCCAGTCTCACCAACTCCTTGGATGAGAGCGCTTCCCGCAGCGACGGATGGCGCAACGAGGCCACCCTCACCTACGACCGCACCTTCGGCAAACACACCGTAGGGGCTCTCGGAGCCGTCACCCTGAACCGCGACTGGGGCAGGGGATTCGGCATGAGCGCGTCCTCCTTCGATGTCGAGAACGAGTCCATGCAGTACATGGCCTTCGCCGGCAACTATGGTATCCCGACCGACTATTATCAAGCTGACGCCAACATCGCCTTCGTGGCCCGTGGTTCCTACAGTTTCGACGACCGTTACTTCCTTACCGCCTCCTGGCGCAGGGACTACGCGGGCCGTCTGCCGCTCGGCCACAACTACGGCGACTTCCCCGCTGTCACAGGCGCCTGGAAAGTCTCCAGCGAGCCTTTCTTTCCCAAGAACGACAACATCAACCTCCTGAAGATCAGAGGATCATGGGGCCGCGTGGGTAACCTCGGATCGATTCCGTGGAACTACAAATCCCCGACCCTTGAACAGATGGGTGACAACGACGACCCCAGGATGGCCGGCCGTGAGCTCGGAGGCCAGTTGAGAGGAATCACATGGTCCCTTTTGACCGCTTTCAACCAGGAGCTGACCTGGGAGACCTCGGAGCAGACCGACCTCGGCCTTGACATCGACCTCTTCCGCGACCGTCTCTCGATGTCCATTGACTTCTATAACAAGAGAACCTTCAACCTCATCCAGGACCAGACAATGGAATGGCCGACCTACATGGGTATCAACCCAAAGAAGATCAACCTTGGTGAGATCAACAACCGCGGTGTCGAGTTCGTCGCGACTTGGAAAGACAGGATCGGCAAGGACTGGAGCTACTATGTGACAGGCAACTTCGCCTACAACCGCAACCGCGTCGAGAACACCGGTGTCTTCGACGCCGACGGCAACTCGGCCCCCTGGGTCGGAGGCGGAAGTTATGGTCTTGAGACCACCGCCATCTACCGCAGCGAGGTCGGACAGCCGATCAACTCCTTCTACATGATCCCCTACGAGGGAATATTCCAGAGCTGGGAGGATGTCTATGACCACCAGAAGGACGGCAAGCTCATCCAGCCCGGAGCCCGTCCGGGAGACCTCAAGTTCACCGATGTGAACGGTGACGGCAAGATCGACACCAACGACCGCGAGTATCTCGGCAACCCGACCCCCAAGTACACATTCGCCCTCTCAGGCGGGTTCACATGGAAGAACCTCAGTGTCGACCTCATGCTCCAGGGCGTGGCCGGCAACAAGATCGCCTACATGGCCAAGCAGCTCGTCCTCGCCGACGTCGAGGGTAACTTCAGCCGCGCCAAGGAGATACTCAACGCCTGGAGCGAGACCAACCGCGACTCCACCATCCCGATCCTTTCGAGGAACGACCCGAACTCCAACCTCGCAACCCCTTCAGGATGGTATCTCGAGGACGGAAGCTACCTCCGCGTCAAGAACCTGACAGTCGGATACGATGTCACCAAGCTCATGCGCAGGCTTCCTCACTTCGCCGAGAGGAACTCCTCCTGCAATGTCTACTTCCGTGGTGAGAACCTCGTCACCTTCACCAAGTACTCCGGAATGGATCCTGAGGTCGGCGGTTACGACACCCTGACCTACCCGGTCCACAAGGTTTTCGCCTTCGGTGTGAAACTCAACTACTAATGAATAGGAGAACACAGTATATGAAAAAGTATATTTACATAGCTATCGCCCTCTGCGCGTTCAGCCTTGTCTCCTGCGACGATTTCCTTGATTATTCATCCCAGGGACAGGTCGCCCAGGACAACTACTTCCTCACTGACTCGCAGGCGGAAGACGCGATTGAGAACTGCTACTACGGCCTCTTCGAGAGGGACGGAATGTTCAGCCGCGAGATTTACTGGGAGCAGGCCTGCGCAACGGACATGGTCTGGGGCAAGACCCGCGGCTTCAACAACCTCGCGACTCTCAGCTACACCGGTGACGAGAGCCCTCTGACCGATTCCTGGAAGAGGATCTATAACCGCTACGGCATCCCCAAGGCCAACTGGGTGGTCATGTCACTGCTTGACAAGCAGGCCACGCAAGAGCTTACCGCGGTTGAGACCCGCGTCCTTGGCGAGGCTTACTTCCTCCGCGCCCAGTACCATCTGCTCGCCGCTTACCGCTATGGCACCAAGGAACTCGGTGTCCCCTTCGTGGCCTACGAGGATGTCGAGGGAGGTTACAACTACACCATTCCCCCGCAGCTTCCTTCTGTGACCGACAACTACGCCTACATCGTCTCCGACCTCCAGAAAGCCGAGGAAATTCTCCCGCGCGTCGAGGAATACACCATCGAGGAGCGGGGACGCGCCTGCAAGCAGTCCGCCGCCGCCCTCATGGCCAAGGTTTACGCTTACTGGGCCATGTGGGACAGCTCCAAGTGGGACAATGTGATCGAGTGCGTCAACCGTCTGGAGAACTCCTACGGTCGCGGCCTCGTGGACAACTACGCCGACCTCTTCTCCACGGACTTCAGCTAGGGCTTCTTCAACAAGGAGTACTGCTGGGGTATTCCCAGCACCGGAGGCGCCAACCAAACCGGAAACGGTGGAGTCGAGCTGGGCGGCGTCATGCTTGAGGACAAGGGATGGGGCAAGTTCAACGGCTGGGGCCAGATCAAGCCTTCCTACGACCTCTACGAGGAGATGGCCAAAGACAACGAGGACACCAACGGAGACGGTGTGTCCGACTATCAGGACACCAAGAACATCCGTCTCGCGAAGACCATCCTTGAGTACAACGACGAGTTCACTTATTTCGGTGAGAAGATGAACTTCTACTCACCTGTCAACATCGAGGCGGGTTTCCAGTGCAACCAGTACATGGAGGCTCTCGAGCCGGCCGATCCGATCGGCGCCGGGACTCTCCTCGACAACGGTAACATGCCTGTCACCAAGGTCATGTGGCCGATCGTCAGGTTCGCCGACTGCATGCTGCTCCGCGCCGAGGCCAACCTCGCCAAGGGTAATGCCGCGGCCGCCACTACCGATATCAACAAGATCCGCGAGCGCTCTCACCTGAAGCCTCTCTCGGGCAACGCCACCTGGGCCGACCTCTACCACGAGCGCCGCTGCGAGCTCGCTTTCGAGTTCGCCGCCGACCACGCCTTCGACTGCAAGAGATGGGCTGTCTCCGGAGATCCTGAGATCAAGGCTCTCGCCGTCGCCGAACTCAACGCCCATCCGAGGGTCCGCCACTACGAGGACAGGATGAACCCCGCGTCACCCTACACCGTCGGCCTTTACGAGGACTACCAGTCTCCGGTCAAGGTCTGGAGAGACCAGTGCCTGACCTTCCCTTACCCGACCGACGAGATCACCAAGGCCAACGGGGCTCTGCAGAACCCTCCGTCCTGGAGATAGTTTGATGACTTTAAAAAAGATATAAAGCATGAAAAAGATATTTTACGCGATAATGGGGGCCGCAGCCCTGCTTTTTCTCGCCGGTTGCGAGGAGAAAGGTGAGGTCTTCTATCAGAATCCCTACAGGATCATCGTGGATTATCAGCCTTCCACTTTCACCATCGACGGGATTTCCGGCAATGTGACTCCTGACGGAGACTACGACTGGATCACCTCCAACGGGGGCGGCAGCTTCACAGTGAGGCGCAACACCAGCGGCCTGATCCGCCGCGCGGAGTTCACCGTCGCCGGATCGAAGGACAAGGCTGTCGTCAACCAGAGGGCTCACAGCCTGGACGCCGAGCTTTCCACTTCTCTTTCAAGCCAGGGGGGTGGTTCCGCCGCGATCGATGTCACCCTTAACACCAAGACCCTTGATGACTACGCCTCCTGGGGACTCATCTTTGGCACCGCCAACGACCGCGCGGCTGGTAAGGTTGTTCCCATGAGCGGGGCTCCTGTCGCCGGTGTCAACAAGGGTGAGATCACCGGCCTCGCTGAGGGTACTGACTACTTCGTATGGTCTTATGTCGAGTCCACCGAAGGTGACAGGGTATATTCAAACCCTATCGGACTCGTTCCTCCTGTGTATGTCAGAGCTGGTGAGGACCTTCAGGCAGCCATCGACGCCGCCAAGGAGTTCCAGGAGATCCGTGTTGTCGGCGGGGCTGTGTTCAACGGCACCATCGTTTTCGACGACAAGAACAAGAACAAGAGTGTCTCCGGTGGCTGGAACGAGGATTTCACCGAGCAGAGCTGGGACAACCTCACCGTCATCGACGGTGGCGGGGTCAACCGCGGTTTCTACTGCGGCGCGGATCCTATTTCCGACATGCCTCTGCAGGGCTCTGTCGAGATCTCCTACTTCGAGATCCGCAACTGCCTCTGCCTCTCAGGCCACGGCAGCGCCGTGCGTGTCTCCGGTGGTCCTGTGACAGTCCACCACTGTTACATCCACAACAACGAGGCCGACCGCGGCACGATCAACACCCGTGAGGACGACCAGTCTTCTGACATCACGGTCTATGACTGCGTCATCGTCAACAACATCGCCAACGGCCACGCCGCCGGTGTCTGCGTCGAGGATGGCCAGAGCCGCGCCAACCCGACCCACGCCAAGTTCTACGGCAACATCATCGCCAACAACCGTTCCATCAAGAACGACGGTTATGCCGGTTCCGTGTATTTCTACCAGAGCGTTGACGTGCAGTTTGTCAACAACACTGTCATCAACAACTTCAACTATTACGAGGACAACGGCAACTGGTGGGGCAGTTTCTATCTCCGCGGCAATACCAACGCCGTACTCGCCAACAACCTCATCCTTCGCACCTGGGCCGCCAAGAGGGGAGAGGGCGCTTTCCTGCAGGACAAGCCTATCGATGGTGGCGGAGCCCGTCCCACGGCCAGCAACAACATCATTGAGGGAGAGCAGTCGCATAATGACGGTAACTGGTTGAAGAATAATGAGGTCAGGTTGCCTCTCGAGTTTGCGGTCACCGAGGTCCTGAAGAACCCCGACACCAAGATGGTCGCCGACGCGGATCTTCAGAACAAGGCCGCCGTCTTCGCCTACAACAGCATTTCCGACTTCATCGGAGAGAACTACATGTCCCAGGGCAAAGCCGTAGGAGCCGGAACAGTCGAGACACTGTCTTACAACTCTTTCGACACGGCTAACCTCGGTGCCAACTACTCAGCTGACATCAAGGCCTTCCTCGAGAAGATCGGGGCCGACATCAACGGCAACCCGTTCATCAAGAACGGCAAGACCGACGTCGGAGCTGTGCAGTCAAAGTAGTCCTTTTATCCTGAGGCCGTGGAACGGCCGAAGTATCTGATAACCATGCGGGTCAACTGCCTAGGCTGTCCCGCATGGTTTTCTTGTAGTCTTGAGGCTACTTGATGACCGGATTTGTTATTTCTAACAAGTTTGGTTATCTTTGTTTTGCCACTAAGGCAAATGTTCTTAACATAAACTTAAATTTTGAATTTATGCCGGAAATATGCAGGTTTTACGGTATTATTATCAGGATGTTTTTCAAACCAAGAGAACATGATCCAGCTCATATTCATGCTGTCTATAATGAGTTTATTGGCATCTTTGACATCCACACATACGAAATGACAGAAGGTGATCTCCCTGCCAAGGCTCAAAGTTTGGTGCGAGAATGGCTTATGATGAATTCTGAAAAACTTCAGAAGATGTGGGACACACAAATTGTTTCAAGGTTGGAACCGCTTGAATAAAAGGATGATACCTAAAATTCGAAAAGTTATTCCTGAAGAGGATTTCTTTCTGTTTGTCGAGTTTGATGACGGACAGAAGGTGGTGTATGATGTCAAGAATGACATTAAATCAATCTCTGACTTCCGCTCTCTAAAATCTGAGAAGGGGCTTTTCCAAAATGTCCAGATCGATTCATCCCGGACATGTGTTTTCTGGACTGACCGTATTGATCTTCCCTCGGACATTATTTTGGAGTATGGAAAGCCTGCTTGATTTATGAAAAGAGTATTGCTGTTATCATTGTTTTCGTTGCTGGTATGTTCTTGTGGGAACCGGAAGCCGGAGATGATGACACTTGTCAGTCTATCCTCAATTGAGCTTGAGGACGATTTCTGGACCCCATACTATCTTATTCATAAAGACGTTACCCTACCGCTTGCCGAAAGTTGGACCGAGAGATTTTTTGATCCGCCAATGGTCGCGAAGGCTGTGGAAGGGATGGCTTATTCATTACAATTTGAGAAGGATCCGGAGCTGGCGGTCAGGCGTGGCACGTGGGTGACCCGGTTGAAAAACGAGACTGGCTCTCGGCTGGCTGTCGCGGACACTTGTGAGGTTAGCAGATCTGTCACAAAGGTTTTCAACTACTCGGACATGCTAAGGATCAGCAGTGAGGGAAAATACGTCGATAATTTGGAGCAAACACTTTATAATGAAGTGCTTCCGGGCATTTCACTGAAAGGCGATAGTTTCTTTTCGGAGTCGCCGTCATCGTCTGATGGTGGATTGAGGCGTAAAACTTGGGATGAGACGCCGGGCGCTGCCATGGATCTCTTCCGTGTTGTCCCGTATGTTGGGAATACCGCCTACGGCACCTCAAAGAAAGCTTTGTGGGTGAACCTCTTCATTGGAGGCGAGGCGAAAGTCAGATTATGCGGAGAGGATATTACCGTAAGGCAGACAACCTCATACCCGTGGGACGGCTATGTCGCCCTGCGGCTGGGGCTTCCAAGGTCTGTCAAGGCTGAGGTGCGTCTCCGGGTTCCCTCCTGGTGCGAGGACTTCACCATAACCGTAAACGGCGGTGCGGTGAATGTTCCGGTTGTGGCTGGATACGCCGTCCTGGACCGGAAATGGCAGGACGGTGACACAATAGAAATGGTGCTGGACATGCCAGTGGAGACAGTCAGATCACTTCCCGGCAAAGAAGCTGTGGAAGGTCTCCGGGCAGTCCGCAGGGGACCCGTATATTATTGTGCGGAAGAGGTGGATAACACATCGTTCTATCTTGCAGATGATATCTCGTTCCGTATAGAAAAGCTTCCTAATAAGACATGGTGGGGACACGAATTGACGAAGATTATCGCTGAAAGCCCGGACTTGCCGCCATTGACCATGGTCCCTTATTTCGCATGGGGCAACCGTGAGCCGGGATGGATGCGCCTACTCATCCCCATCGCAATTAAGTAGCACCCTCGCTCCACAGCTCCACAGCTCCACAGCTCCACAGCTTCCCAGCTCTCCCCACGCCGCCCTTCCTCCCCCGCCGCCAGCCTGAGGCCATAGGCGCACACGTCACCTTGTGGCCGCGGGCACACCTGTCATCCTGTGGCCGTGGAACGGCCGAAGTATCTGATAACCATATAAAATGACTTTTGTCAGTTCGTCTCGATGGTTTTCAGTGACGCTGACAGTCTGAGCCTCACCGGGGACGGAGGATTTGCCGATGACCTTGAGACGGCCATCTTCAACGAGGTGCTACCCGGCGTCGCTTTCAAAGGGGACAGTTATTTCAGCGAGATTCCCCTTTCTCTCTGTTCACACCGCCAGGATTCATTGGTTGCAGCCGGGTCTGGCATCTTTCCGCATAGAATTGATTGATATTCAGTTCGTTATAAAAAGCCTCCCGCCAGATCCTCTCAAAAACATGGGGTCTGCCGGGCGGCCCTTGGGGAGTGGTTAATAATCAATCAGATACAAAACCAAAGCTGGCAGACCCAATGTGTCGTCCTCCCTGCATGAAAGCGTCTGTTGATTTGTCTTGAAGAGTTTACTGTTTTTTAAGACAAGCTCGATAAACTATTGAGTAAAACTTATATTCAATGTAACTTAAACTCAAGAACATGGAAAACATCTTATCACTTAGAGGATATCAGGTGATTTTGGATCGTGATCTGGCTGTCGAAGGATGAACTCTCACGTTTTGATAGGATGACTTTAGATTCTTAGCTCCGCCCTTCGACAGGCTCAGGGTAGGCTCAGAATGACAAGACCTGCCATCCTGCGGGAATTATGTTCGAGGATTCGCGAAATAGACCCGGCTTTAAGGAAAGGATAACTATCTTTGTACAGATTTCCTATCCTTTCTCTTTAATGAGGTTTTCACGTGTTTATTCTTTAACCGTCGCGGTGGCATTATCCGCAGCGGTTGTCTCTTGCGATTCACAGAAGAATCCGGTCTTTGAGGTCAATCCTTTCATCGGCACAGCCCTGGACGGCCACACTTACCCAGGGGCCGCAGCCCCGTTCGGCCTTGTCCAGCTGAGCCCGGACACCCCGGAAGGCGGAGTCGCCGGCTACCATGACAAGGACAGATCGCTCCTGGGGTTCTCCCACACTCACCTGAGCGGCACGGGAGAGGGTGACCTCGGAGATTTCCTGTTTACCCCTGTAATCGGGGAAGTACCTCAGGATGAGGATGGTTACTCCCCTTCTCCGCTCCCTTTCGACAAGAAGGACGAGACCGCCTGGGCAGGGTATTATAAGGTGAGGTTTCCTTCAAAGGGGATTGTAGCCGAGATGACAGCCCTCCCGCACACCGGGTGCCACCGCTACACCTTCTCCGGTGAAGGAGAGAGGAGGATGCTCATCGACCTACGCCACACGGTAACGGACAAAAGGCCTGACGGGATGTTCCTGGAGAAGGTCTCGGACTCACGGATCCAGGGCGGCCGCCATGTCAGCGGCTGGGCTCCTGACAGGTGGGTGTATTTCTCCGCCCTGTTCTCGGAGCCTTTCACGAAGTGCGAGACCGACGGACACGACCGTTACCTCCTGACTTTCCCCGATGATCTCAAGGAGCTCACCATCAGCGTCGGGATTTCCTCCGTTGACACGGAAGGTGCTGAGAGCAACCGGCTCGCAGAGATCCCGGAAACGGATTTCGAGGCGGCCAGAAACGCTTCCGAGACCCTCTGGGCGGAGAGTCTGGGGAAAATCTCGGTTGAGGGAGGCTCAAAGGAGCGCCGGGAGGTTTTCTACACCGCCCTGTACCACAGCCTGATTGTCCCCAATAATATGACCGACCTTGACGGCCGTTACAAGAACCATCTCGGTGAGGTCAAAAAAGCCCCTTCGGGGACGGGATTTTATTTCCCCTTGTCCCTCTGGGACACTTTCCGCAGCTGGAATCCCCTCATGACCCTCCTGGAGCCGGATCTCGTGGGAGGAATGGTGTTCAGCATGTTGGACATGTACGACCTCAATGGCCAGCTGCCTCTGTGGCCGCTTTGGGGGGATGAGGTGGACTGCATGATCGGCTACCACTGCGTCTCAGTGATCGCCGACGCCTGGCTCAGGGGGATCCGTACCTTCGACGGGGAAAAAGCCTTGAAGGCCATGATCGCCGCCTCGAACTCCTTCCCCGCGACTGATTGGGACAATGAATATGGTTACATCCCCAGCGACCTCACTCCGCAGTCCGTCTCGATGACCCTCGAGTACGCCTACGACGACTGGTGCATAGCCCGCATGGCCGAGTCGCTGGGCCACAAGGACATAGCCGCCGAATACGACCAAAGGGCACTGCGCTACCGGGCTCTTTTCGACCCCTCGACCGGCTTCTTCCGTGGGAAAGACTCAGAGGAGAACTGGAGGACACCGTTCGACCCGTCGGGCAATTCCCGCGACTACACCGAGGCGACCGCCTGGCAGTACCGCCATTTCGTCCCGCACGACATGGCCGGATTCGCCGCATTGATGGGCGGGCGGGAGGCCGCCAGGGCCTCGCTGGACTCCCTGTTCGGCTCTGACTACGACGATCCCGAAATGAACGACGCCTGGTTCGTGACCGGAAGGATCGGCAAATATGCCCACGGCAACGAGCCCAGCCACACCACTGCCTGGCTATATTCATGCCTTGGAGACCCTTCCTCGACCCAGCGCTATGTCAGGGAGATCCTCGACGGCCTTTACTCCACCGGGCCGGACGGCCTGTGCGGCAACGAGGACTGCGGCCAGATGAGCGCCTGGTATGTCTTCTCAGCGCTTGGGATCTATCCTCTCTGCCCCGGAACGGGAGAGTTTGTCTTCTCGGCGCCTGTGTTCCCCAGGGCGACGCTCACTTTGGGAAGCGGGAAACAGTTGACAATCACCGCCGACCATCCTGAATATCCATACATCAAGGAAGTGTCCTTCAACGGCAGACCGGTCAATGCTCTATATGTCACATACGACCAGTTGAAGGAAGGAGGGGAGCTTTCTTTCAAACTATCGAAGGAACCTTTCCACGGACGTGACTTCCTGGACCCGCCGTATTCGCTGTCAGCGGGCAATCTCCTCTCCACCCCTTACATCTCCGGCGACCCCCGTTTCTTCGAGGGCTCTTTCACTGTCGACGCGAAGAGCAGGACCGAGGGAGCCGTGATCCGGTACACCCTGGATGGCAGCGACCCGACAGAGGAGTCCGCCCTTTACGAGGGACCATTCCAGATAACGGAAGATTGTGTCTTATCCATGCGCGCGTTCAGGAGCGGCTACGAGCCGAGTCCACTGATGCGCTGCCACGCCTTCCCGATCGAGTATCTTCCCGCCAGCGCGGCACGCGCCACGATGCCCGGATGCCTATTCACTTATCACAAAGGCGCCTTCAAAAGGTCGTCCGATGTGCTTGCCTCCCCTGTTGTCTCCAAGGGGATCATGAAGGCTCCGGACATCACGGAAGCTCCTGACGATGACCACTTTGGATATGTATTCACAGGCTATCTGGACATTCCCGAAGACGGTCTCTGGGAGTTCTCGCTGCGGAGCGATGACGGCAGCATCCTGGAGATTGACGGACGCCTGGCGGTCAACAACGACGGCTCCCATTCCGCCTACACGGCGACAGGCCGGATCGCCCTGCTGAAAGGACTCCATCCCTTCCGTCTCGTCTATCTGGAGGACTATGAGGGACAGACCCTCGAATGGGGCTGGAAAGCGCCCTCAGCGGGCAAGTTCGGGGATATTCCCGAGGCGAATATCCTCCATTGAGATAAGCGGGAGACAAGTGACCGGGTTCATCCCGGCTGCCGGCCACGACGGCCTGGAACTCAATTAGCGTATTCCCTCACAACCTGGAGCAGCCTGTCGGGATAGTTCGAGATGATGGCGTCCACGCCGGCGGCTATAAGGCGCCTCATCTCATCGGGCTCATCGACAGTCCAAGTGTTGACCTTCATTCCCCTGACGTGGGCCTTGTCCACAAGCGCCTTGTCCACATTCTCGTGAGGGGCGCTCAGCCATTGGGGAGTGAAGTCCAAAAGGCTCATGTACTGGTCGAAATCGGTCTCCCAACCCTCGACAAGGTAGGCCAAGATGTGGCCGGGATATTTCTCATTGATGTAATTGAGAGCCCTCTCGTCGAAGCACTGGATCATCAGCCTGTCCCCGAGACCCAGGGAGTCCAGCATCGGCACGCACAGGTCGACAAACTCGTGATATTCAGGCCAATCCACGCCCTCTACCCCACCATCATAATCAGGATCGCTCTTGATCTCGATGTCATAATGCATGGGATAATGCCCGTTCTCCCGTGTCCAGGCCTCGACCGCTGAGACCACATCGAAAGCGATCGGCTTGCATGCCGGCACGCAATGCTTTTCCGGCCAGCCAGGATTGTATCTCACGCCCACGTCCCATTTGGAGATCTCGCTGTAAGGGAGATGGTAGAGATAGGTCTTGGGATCACCGCTCATCACGGGAGTCCCGTCAGGACGGGTCGAGTAGCGGTGATGGAAATACTTGTCGTGAGAGAGGATGATCTTCTTGTCCTTTGTGACACAAAGATCCATCTCCAAGGTGTTGACTCCCAGTCTCACCGAGTTGAGCATCGCCTGAAGGGTCTCCTCGGGATAAAGCCCCATTCCTCCCCTATGAGCCTCGACATCAATGACATACTTCGGAGCCTCGGCAGGCTGCTTCCCGGCAAGTACGGAAGCCGGTGCTGATCCATAATGGAGAGTCGCCTTGACAGGATAGTGGTCGGAGACAAAAGGGGCTGCGGGATATTCCTTGCGGATCACCTCGAACTTGTCGCATCCAGAGAAACCGGAATAGAAGACATAGTCGATAGGCTTGTCGCTCGTGATCTCGCCCCAGTCGTGCCAGGTGACATCGTTGTCAGTCACAGGGGCGGTCTGGCGCGCGTCGGACATGAAGGTCCTCAACTCATTGAGGCAAGGATCGTCAGGATAGACATTCATGTCACCGGTGAGGATCATAGGGTAGCCTTCCGGATTCATCGAGCCGATCCGCTCGACCAGAAGGAGAAGCCCCTTGCGGCGAGCCTCCTTGCCGACATGGTCGAGATGGGTGTTGACGAAATAGAAATTACGGTCAGAGGCCTTGTCATAAAGCAGGGTCCAGGTCGCGGTCCGGCGACAGGCCGCGTCCCAACCAATAGAAGGCTTGAAAGGAGTCTCGGAGAGCCAGTAGGTTCCCCATTCCTTGAGCTCGATACGCTCCGAGTCGTAGAAAACGGACATGTGCTCGCCGTCGCGGATCCCATCCTCCCGTCCTACTCCGACGCATTTGTAGCCGGGGCAGTGCTGAACAAAGTAATCCAACTGGAAATCAAGGGCTTCCTGCACACCGAACACGGCAGGGCGCTGGTCCAGGATCATCGCGCACGCCGCGTCACGGCGGTTGGGCCAGATGTGCTCTCCGTCATCCGCGGTGCCGTAACGGACATTGAAGGACATCACGGGAAGGGTGTCGACAGAGACCTTGCCGCTCTTACAGGAAATGGCGATAAGCGGCAGGAGCGCCAGAAGGAGGATCCGTTTCATGGTATTTAGATTCGTCACTACGTTCAGAATGACAAGCTATCGGTCAGAATGACATCAGATGGCTCCGCAGAGGTTGGCGGCGCCGAGAAAGGCGGCGTACCGCTCCTCTGTCTGGAACACATCAAGGTTCTCGACGCTTTTCGGATAGGGGAACTTCTTGATCTCCCGCCACATAGGATCGGAGAACAAGGAATATGCCTTGGAGATGGACCCTCCGAGGATGACGGCCTCCGGATCGTATGCGAACATGATCATCTGGATAAGATTACCCACATGTCCGCCGAATTCCTCCAACAGGGCGACGGCTTCCGGCTCCCCATTCGCGGCCATGACAGCGGCATCCTTGCCGGATGTTCCCTTTCCGACAAAGAAACGGCTGCTGCAGTAATACTCATAATCCCTGTCGAGGTACGGGATGCTCCCTATCTCCCCGGCTCCGGCGTTGCGCCCGCGGTAGAGATGGCCGTCAATGACCAGGGACCCGCCCACACCTGTGCCGAGTGTCACGCAGAAAGCCTCCCTGTAGCCGGTGCCGCGACCGAACCTCGTGACTCCGAGAGCGAAACAGTTGCAGTCGTTGTCCACCGCCACTCCCACATGATACCTGCCCTCCAGGACATCCTTGAGATGAACCTCTTTCCACGAAGGGATGCCCACCACATTGTAGACAATCCCACGTCCGGTATCGACGACAGAAGGGACTCCGATCCCTATCCCGTCGACATCGGGTGTCATCAAATCATCAATCATCCGGAAAAGCTGATCCAGCACTTCTCCCTCACTTCCGGCAGAGCGGCAAGGCTCAACCAACACACGACTTATCTCCCCTCCAGGAAGCACAGAAGCTACGCGGACATTGGTTCCGCCCAGGTCGATCGCGATTCTCATCTACAAATGCTTTAAAGATTTATCTTCCCGCTCTTCACCACATGGACGGTGGCGGTCTGGCCATCTCCCCAATTCACGGTGAGATCGAATGGAATATTAGTGGTCACTGTTATCACCGGCTTATCAGACAACGACTTTCTCGCGGCCACCTTGAGGGAGACGACCCCCTCCGGACCGAACGGGTAACGGTCGATTCCGTGCGCCTCCTTTTGGTGGACGTCCCACTCGACCTTGCCCTCACTGAAATTTGACTGTATTCCGAGGATATATTCTATGAACACGGCGATCGGAGGAAGCCCCGTCCAACCGACGAAATCCTTGCGGGCCATGAAACCGGGAGCGACCTCCTCAGGAGCGTAATACTC
Source organism: Bacteroidales bacterium (assembly GCA_017478125.1). GTDB lineage: Bacteria > Bacteroidota > Bacteroidia > Bacteroidales > UBA932 > Cryptobacteroides. Next base: position 18,289 of record JAFVED010000096.1, read on the forward strand.
CCAGAAAGTCCCGGTGTCCTTCCACACGTCGAACACGTTGCCGAAGTGGTTATTGGCTATCTCCATCGCCTCTTTGCGGTAGCCCCTTTCCCAGAGACCACTGATAACCATATAGTTGGCTCCAGGCCAGATACCACCCTGCCAGTAGCGTCCCTTGGGATTGTATTTGGGATGGTCCGCCGAGAGCGAAGGAACCCTGTGGGTCCTGGCGAACTCGGACTCCTCCGCGAGATGGGCCACCAGGCGGTCAAGCCTGTCCTTGTCCAGCACGTCTGTCTTGAGAGCCCAGAAAGCGGATATCCCTTTTGTGGAGTTGCGGGAACCATCGCCGTACACATCATACAGGAAACCGGTCCCTTCGTCCCACATGTTCTCGTTTATCCAGCTTTTCAGGAACTTCATCTCATCCTCCATCTCCTCGATCTCCTGCCAGCGCTCGATGTAGAAACCGATCCGCATAAGGCAGTCATTGACAAGATATTGCTGGAGATTGGTGTCCAGCCAGGTCATGTGGCCGTTCGAGAATATCTGGTTGTACCCTTCCGGCACCCTCGGCATGTTGTCCATTCCGGTGCCCCAGCCGCTGGACCAGTAGGTCCCGTCCTTCCAGGTCCTGTTGAGCTTCCACCACTGGGCATAGGCCACCAGCGCAGGGAAAACCCTATGGAGCCGGTCAATGTCGCCAAACTGCTTGTAATAAAGAAGTTCCGCCCAAGGAAGAAGATCCGGGCCGGTGGAAGTGGGGTCGTAACGCTCGAAACAGTCGGAGCCGTCGGCGCGGATCTCCCGGCAGATGAAACCGTCCTGATGCTGCTTGGCGTAGAAATTATCCAGAGTCCTCTGGAAAGGGAAGAAACGGTACCCGTAACGGGCGAACATCATCATGAAAGAGTCGTCCCACATGAATATGTTGCCGTTGTAGGCCACATCAAGGTAGGGCGAGACAAACCCGGAACCCTCCTGGGGCTGGCGGATGTTGCCGACAGCGATCTTCCATGCGTGCCAGTACATCTCGATCTCTTTCTCATGCCCCTCCCAGACGGGTGAAGGAAGAATCTTCTGGGCCTCCTTGAAAGACTTGGGGGCGATGGTCTCCGGTTTCATCGTCCGGAACGGGTTCTCCGAGACGAAGATGTTCTTGACATAGGTGTTCTTGTACGGCAGGTCGTACGGGCCTGACTTGAGGTCCTGGCCTGAAAGACCGGCGGCGAAAAGCGCGGTCAACGCGGATGTGACAAGGAACCTTCTCATTTCCTGACAATTCTCTTGATTGTCCGGGCGATCTCGGTGTTGAGGTAAGTCCCCTGGAAATGCTGGGAACCCGGCCCATAAGCGAAGACCGGGATCACCGCGGGCGTGTGGTCGTCTGAGTTGTAGACGGCGAGGACATGACCGGTGGCCAGGTCGCCATCGAGAATCGTGAGCCCGCCGGTCTCATGGTCGGCGGTCACAACAACCAATGTGTGGCCGTCCTCATCGGCGAACTTCAGAGCGGCCGCGACCGCCCTGTCGAAGGCAAGCTGCTCGATCACAGAGGCCGGGAAGCAGTCGGAGTGGCCGGCATAGTCTATCTTGGCGCCCTCGGCCATCAGGAAGAAACCACTCTTGGACAGGCTCTGGAGCTTCTTTATCGACTCGACCGTGATCTCGGAAAGAAGGTCGATGGTCTCCTCCTGGGCATAGGGACGCATCCTCTGGTCTATGGCGATGACCTTGCCGGGGACTTTGGTGGTGTTCAGCGCGTCATGGCTGTAAGAATACCCATTGGCCTTGATCCCGGAAAGGAGGTCGATCTTGTCCTTCCTGGGATCCTCGAAATAGTCCTTTCCGCTGCCGGCCAGGAGGTCTATCTTGCTGGTGGTGGCCAGGAAACTTGTTATCAGCTCGGTGCTGTCGCGCTCGGAGGTGTGGCCATAGAACACGGCGGGTGTCGCGTCGGCGATGTCTCCCATAGTGATCACACCTGTGGCCTTGCCCATGTCGTGGAAATAGTCGGACATTGGCGAGACCTCGGCGGAGCCGTCATAATTGGAGGCGATATGCCTGGTCCATGAAGGCTCCCCTGTAGCGAGAGAGCTTCCGCCCGAGGCGGAGTCGGGGATAAAGTCGTTCTCCGGATTGGCGAACTGGAATCCTATATGCCTCATTTTCAAGAGGGAGAGATCACGGTTATTGGCGTAAGCCCCGGCGGCTATCTGATTCAGGCCCATACCGTCTCCGATCAGGAAAATGACATTCTTTATCTTCCTGTCGGTCCCGTCGTACTTGTAGGTCGGGGTGTAGGTCTCTATCCTCTTGGTCAGCTGGAGTTTCTCATTCTGGAAACCGGCGAAATCACGGGTGGCCTTGTCGAGTTTCCTGGTGCCGGTGACTCCGGCCTGGACATCGTGTTTACCCATCCAGAAATTCTTGTTCACCCAGTCGTCATAGAACAGGGCGCACTGGGCCGGGTGGTCGGTATTGATTATGTCGACACCCATCTTGAGGAAGGTGAAATAGACCGTGGTCCCTTCTGGAGCGCCCCAGAAACGGATCGGCTTTCCGACAGCATGGGCGGCGTCAATCGCTCCCTGGACAGCGAAACGCTCGGGATCAATCATCCTGCCCTTGCCGTTCCACTTCCTCGCGAAATCGCGGAAGTAGGTGCTGATCATGGCGACGCGCTCAAGCTGGGCGGGAGTGTACTCAAGCTTGCCGTCTGTGAAGTCGCCGTCAAACCAGATGCACTTAGGCCATTTGTCGAAGTCCTGAGGCTCAGGCCGGTCGCCGCTGATGACCACCCTCACTCCATTCTCGCTCGAGAAAACATCCGGGAACTCCTCGACAAGGGCGACAACTCCAGGAAGAGACTCGGCGGTCTTGAGGTCGATCATGAGCTGGAGACGGTCGTCACTCCCCTTCCACATCCGGCCTCCGTTCTCACGGAACAACCTGACTATGGGCTCGATGTACATTGTCCGTAGACTGCGGTCCGCAGTGACATCCTCCCTGTTGTGGGCGACGAGGATCTCGCCGTCCTGAAGGAACACATCAGCCTCGATCGACCCGCAATGCTGGGAATAAGCCTCCCAGAAAGGAGCGACACGGTTGTAGTCGTTGTGGGAGTGATACACGATCGGGCGCTGGGCCTGAAGATTCAGACAGAGGGCCGCTACCGCAAAGGTTATAAGCAATTTACGCATATCGTTTACATTTATTCATTTTTATCTGTGCCAAACGGCCTCTTCAGGTATTCTCTCAAACTTGTCCCCTCCCTGCGGCTTCCAGGACCATGACAGGGTCTGTCCCTCATAGTCCTCAAGATAGCTCAGCCTGAAGGGATGCGTTCCCTTTTTCAGGGGAATCCTGCCGGTGGCCGTGTAGGCCGAGTGGGATCCGTCATTGTCCACCACCACCTTCCCGTCGATCTCGAGAAGGGCTCCGTCATCACTGCGCAGGGCGAATTCCCATATACCATCCGAGGGAATGTCCAGATAACCGGAAAACACATACCCGAAATGGTCCTCGTCTGGAGCGTCCCCGATCGAGGGGGATGCCATCACGCCCGACGAGACAGGACGGCTTGCCCTGACATCCGCGGTACAGGAGAATAGGCCTGTGTGGTAGGTGTACTCACAGCCAGGCCGCAAACCGGAGACCGTCGCCGCAGGGATAAAAACGGCGGGGACGGCATGGGTCCGCATAAGCTCACTGGGAGCCAGCCCGTCTTTGAACGCCCTCGCGGTAATGACCAAATCATCACTGATTCTGAATGGTTTATCAAACAAAGCGGAATTCCCGTCCGGGACACTTCCGTCAAGGGTGTACCTTATGCTCGCCCCTTCTGTCCTGCATCCCAGGACGACCTCAAAGTCTCCCTCATAATATGTAGGATCCCCTGAGAGGAAGGGCATGGAGACCTGGTCCCCCTCCGTCATCGAATATGGGGCACGGAGCCCATCCCGGTCATGTACAGGGTTCCGGGACAACTTGAAAGCGAGCTCCCCGCCTTCTTTCAGCTGGCTGAAAGTGACGAACAGGGCGTCGACAGGCTTCCCGTTGAAGGTGACAGACTTGACGTAGGGGTATTCGGGATGGTCCGCGGTGATCACCAGATCAGTCCCTGGACCAACAGCCAAGGTGGCTTTCTTGAACATGGGCGCCGACAGCACATATTCACCGGTTCCAGGGCAGACCGGATATATTCCCAAGGAAGAGAGTACGTACCAGGCGGACATCTGGCCGCAGTCCTCATTGCCGCTGATACCTTCGGGAGTGGGAGAATACAACTCCTCAAGCATCTGGCGCACAAGCTTTTGAGACTTGCAAGGCTGCCCCAGGAAATTATACAGATATGTCATGTTGTGACTTGGCTCATTGCCGTGGGCGTACTGCCCGACAAGACCGGTCATGTCACCGATCTCAGTCCCCGGATCCCTCTCATCGTAGGTGAACAACGAGTCAAGCGCCGCGACCATTGGTTCCCTGCCACCCATAAGGGCCGTCAATCCATTGAAGTCGTGCGGGACAAAGAAGCGGTACTGCCAAGGAATACCCTCGGTGTAGTCCCGGGAGCTGCCGATCGGATTGAACCTCGGCATCCAGTTGCCGTCAGAATCCCGTCCCCGGATGAAGCCGGTGGAAGCGTCGAACAGGGCCGTGTAGCGCCTTGCCCTGGAATAATACTCTCCGGCGATGTCGTCAAAACCCAATTCCTTCGCCATCAGGTAAACGCACCAGTCATCATAGGCGAACTCAAGGGTCTTGGAGACAGCCTCGGCCTGTATATTGGCGGGCACATATCCATAAGTGTTGTAAGACGCGGAACTTCCGTCCGTGTTGGAGGCGGCGATCATGGCCTTGAGGAGCCTCTCGCCGTCTGCCCGGCCGACCTTCCCGTCAAGCCAAGCGTCCGCTATCATGGACACAGCGTGATACCCTATCATACATTCCGTGTCAGAGCTCGCCAGGGGCCACTTCGGCAGCCTTCCGCCCTTGTCGGCCATATCCATGAGACTGAACAACATGTCGGTCACCAGGGGGGTGTTGACCAGAGCCATCAAAGGGTTCCAGCTCCGGAAAGTGTCCCAAAGGGACAGTGTCGAATAAAAACCTTGACCTTCAGGCACTTGGGCAATCTGCTGGCTAAAATCCCTGTAGCGACCGTCCACATCATCCCCACGGTTGGGAACCACCATGGTATGATACAGGGCCGAATAGAAATTGGCGGCGGCCTCCTTGCTTCCTCCCTCGACCTTGACCGATCCGAGAGCGTCGGCCCAGGCTTTCCGGGCGGCGGAGTGGACCGCCTCGAAATCCTTGTCCCCCACCTCAGTGGAGAGATTTCGGGCCGCACCTTCGGTGTCAACCTGCGAAAGACCCACAGCCACAGTGACTTCCGTCACTGTCTCAGGGAAGGTCAAAAGCATCCGGTCCCCTTCAAGCCTCTCCGCGGAGGAAAAAGGAACCGAGAACACGGCGTTGAAGAATATCTGCCTGTCAGGACTCCATCCGCTGACATGCCGTCCACCTTTGACAACCGAATCCCCCGCCGTCTCCAAGAATATCCGGTCCGGGTGGGTTCCGCCGATATTATAGGCCGCGTCGATCAGCACATGGCGCTCTCCCGCGCCCTCAAACGAGTACCGGTGGACTCCGGCCCTTGTGGTCGCCGTCAATTCGGCTGTCACTCCCGCATCAGGGAAAACCACCTTGTAGTAGCCCGGATGAGCCTCCTCATTGTCATGGGAGAAGGGAAGGCATGAGGGAATCTCATTCCCCACGAAAGGGAGAAAAAGGAAATCGCCGAGATCCGCGCAACCGGTTCCGCTCAGATGGGTGTGTGAGAAACCCAGGATTGACAGGTCGCTGTAGTGGTAGCCCGAGCATCCGTCCCAGGTCGTGTTCCTGGTGTCGGGGCTTAACTGGACCATCCCGAAAGGAGTGGTGGCTCCAGGGTATGTGTGACCATGGAAACCTGTCCCCACAAAAGGGTCAGCCAGAGAGAGAGGATCTGTCTCATACGGACGTGAACACGACGCCAGGGTGGCGGGAACGGCAAGGAATAGGAGTAGGCGGAAAATCGGTCTCAAAACTTTAGCGTTATAAATCAAACAAAGATAGCTAAAGGAGAGATAAATAACGGCACAAAAACGCTTTCCTGCACCGCAAATCACGCAAGACTAACGCTTCTTTTTCAGAGCGGCGGCTTCCTGCCTGGCTTTCTTCTTCTCATAACGAGCCTTATAACGCTCGAGGAACTTCTGTTCCCTGGCATCCGACTTCGCTTTCGCCTTTAACATTTTCCGCAGCTTGACGCGTTGCTTCTCAGCGTTCTTCTCGGCTTTTCTCGCCGCCTTCTCGGCATCCTTGGCGGCAAGAGCGTCCCACTTGGCCTCTTTCTTGGCCGCCCTGGCCTGCCGCAGACTGTCTTGAACGGCCTTCTTGGCGTCTCTCGCCGCCTTCTTGGCTGCCCTCTCGGCGTCCAAGTCCGCGGACAGGGCTCTCCTGAGGGAATCCATCCTCGACGTTTTCAACGAATCGGCCACAAACTTCTCCCTTGCCAACAAATCCTCGGCAGACAACGAATCAGAAACAGCGGTCAGAGAATCGGATACCGCCGTTCCCAAAGAATCAACCCGCGCTGGAAGGGTTGAGTTATCCGACTCATTCTCAACAGTTTCCACATCCTCGGAAGCATCCTCTGCCGAAGTCCCGGTCCCAGCCTCCGGCGCCGCCTGGGCATCCAACGCTTCCTGGGTCTTCCTGAGCTCCTCCATAGCCCGACGCTCAGCCTCCCGGACCCTCTTGAGAGAGTCGGCGCTGGCCAGCATCTTGTTTATATGGTCGATATGACCGGGGAAATATATCTCCGTCTGCGCGAATTTAGCGTGAGGGATCTTCTCATAGCGGGCCCTCTCAGACTTCCGGGGAGTGTACACGACAACATCCTCAGGCCCCTTCGGGCGCTTTTCGGGCTGCCATTCAAATCCTTTCAAAGTCCGCTCATTACTGTTTAGCTGGACAGCGGGATAGGCGTCGCTTTTGACCGCCTCATAATAAACCAGATCGTTGATGGTTCCGTCCAAGAATGTGGCAGAGATCATTTTAGCCTCAAACTTGTTCACCGTGGCCAAGGCTCCTTTTTCCTCAAGGAAGAACATTCCGGAGGCTCCTCCCATCGAGTCGAAACGCCTCAACGCGCCTGTCGAGTCAAAGTAAGCCATCATCTCCGTCCCCCTGATCTGGTCAAAGCACAGGGAGTCCTCCTGGACAGCTATGAAGGCGTTGGACATCAGGCTGGCCTTATCAAGGGTCCTGTTTTTCAAGACCACACTTATACTGTCCGCCGAATACTGGCGGCGGACCTCATTCCACACTATCGGGGAGCGGTAAAGCCTCACCAGAGAATCAAGGTCGTTGTAGACAAGGGAATCGCACACCACCTGCATGTCTTTCCGGAATACCTTGACATTCCGAAGTCCGAGAAGGAAACCTATCTTGGTGGAATCCATCGGTTCCACGGCCAGGGAATCTTTCTTCGTAGTGACGTCCAGCGAGTCGGGAACCGGCAGCATCGGCTCCGCGAAAGGTCCTCCCTTCGGCCGGCTCCCCTTGAAATTAGGATCGTCCTCCTCCATCTTCCTCTTGGCCTCCTCGGCCGCGGAGACAGCCGCCTGATATGCCTTGCGCCTGTATTCGGCGACAGGATCCACAGCCAAGTCATCCATGCGGCGCTTGGATTTTAAAACCTCATTTTCGGGAACCTCGCCACGTGGCACCGACCAATACAGCAGCTCATCCCCCCGGACATACACAGTGTCCTTGGTGTCCTCCCGCGCGAAAATGGCGATCACAGAAGGGTCCCTGAGCATTCTCATCCGCTCAAGGGAATCCACATATTGCATATAGCCAGCCACGGCGGTCACATTCCTGGTCGTGTCAAGCAGCTCCACGTGGCCGAACATCTCAGCATTGTCAAAAGCCCGCTCATAGACAAGGGTGTCGCACCACGCCTCCTGGTTGACGGTCAGCAGGTGGACATTCTTCGAGAAATTGAATACCTCCGCCGCCCGGTCATACGAACCGGCCCCGGCCGAGAGCATATTGTCACCCCTCCACGCGTGGGTGCCTGCCCCGAACGTGGCCACGGATGTCTCGGTGTCGAACTCAAGGTCGTCGGTCTTGACAAAAACGGAGTCGGTGTACATATTGACATCCCGGTAAAAACGGAAAGACTTCTCCTTGGCGTCGTACCTGCCTATATCACTCTCAATGATCTGGCCGTCCTTGTCCCGGAAAGCCCCTCCATTGCGGAAGATAGCCACGCTGTCCGCGGTATCATAGTCCAGATTCCTGGTTTTCAACGTGTTCTTGTCCTTGTCCTGAAGCTGGACAAGGCTTCCCCTGAACTCCGCGAGACTGCTTCCGATATAGTAATCGAGATTGTCGCTTGTCAGCACCGTCCTGTTCTGGATGATCCTCACATGCCCAATGGCCTTGATGACATTGGCGTCGACATCCCACAAGGCGGTGTCGCAGATCAATTTGGTGCCGTTGTGCTCGAAACGGGCGTTTCCGAGAGCCTTCCTGAAACTATGGCCGCCCACATCCTCCTGAAGGAGCTTGTCGCACCCAAGAAGGCGCACAAGACTGTCTTTCCGCTAAGGTAACTGGGCCTTGGCGACCAGGGGGAGCAGGAAGAGAAGGAGTGAATATGCGAGGCGGCGAGGGGACATCACACTTACTCGCTGAACTTGGAAGCCCAGACGGAACGGCGGAACTCACAGTCCTTGAACATAGGGTCAATGACTATCCTGGTCTCCTTTATCTTCTTCTCCATGAATTCATCCAGCGCCTTCATCTGCTTATCCCTCATGACCTCTCCCTGAAGCTGGGAGAAATCAGAATCGAAAGAAGCGGTGTGAGCCGGAATGATCTTGTCCACCCGGATGATCTTGTAGTTGGTCTTGCCCACCACGAAATCCTTGACCTCATCTGGACGGCCGTCATTGTCGGTCGACTCCACAGGCTCCGAGACCTCACCCTCTTTCAAGTCCTTGATGGCCTTGTAGTCCTCGGGCTTGAGCTGGTCGATCTCAAAATACGCCGAACCGGTGTTGGGATCCGACATCTGCCCGCCGTTGGTCCGGGTGGGAGCGTCCTGCGAATAGAAGCTGGCCGCCATCTTGAAAGACACCGCGCCGTTGATGATCTCGGTCCTCAGGCTGTCCAATGTCTTGAAAGCCTTGTTCCTGTCCTCCGTGGTGTACTGGGGCTTCATCAGGATATGGCGGGCATTGAACATATCTCCTTTTTTCTCAATCACTTCTATGATGTGAAAGCCGTCAGGGGTCTCCACGATCTGGGAGATGATACCGGGCTTGAGAGCCATGGCGGCATCTGAGAAGACAGGCCAGTAGATCGACTTTGAGGCCATCCCAAGCTCTCCTCCCCTGCGCGCGCTCCCCGGATCCTCGGAATACATACGCGCGAGCGTGGCGAATTTCTCGCCATTGATGATCCTTTCGCGAAGGTCGAGAAGTTTCTCCCTGACAGCCAAAGCGGCGGCGTCACGGTCGGGATATAGGCATATCTGGCTGAGCTGGTACTTGATGGGCACGATGGGCAGGTTCTCCTTGTTGACGGTGTCCATATAGGCCCTGACATCAAGGGGAGTCATGTCGGAGACCGATTTCATGATGTTCCTCTGCTCCTCCTGGATCAGGCTCAGGTCCTCGAACTGCTGACGCCAGTCCAGGCGGAGGCGGTAAAGAGGTTTCCCGAAATATTCCTCCAGCTTCTCCTGCCCTCCCAGGAAGGTCAGGAACTGGTCCACTCTCTGCGACAGCATACCCTCGACATTGTCCTGGTTGACAGAAAGGGAGTCGACCCTGGCCTGCATAAGCAGGAGCTTGGACTCGAGCATGGATTCCAGGACCTCGCAACGCGCGTTCTTGTCCGAGCCCATACCCTGCGCCCTCCTCTCCTTCACGGACGACTCGATGTCCGAGATGAGTATGACCTCATTGCCGACGACAGAGACGGACTTGTCGATGTATTTGTACTTCTGGGCGAAGCTCGCGGCGCACGTGGCGCAGACCGCCAGCAAAGTGACTATTGTTCTCTTTGTCATTTCGTAGAGTAGATTTCAAAATTCTCCTTGGCCTTGGCGTCTTCTATCAAGTCTCGTTCCAAAGTCGTGAGCAGTTTGTGCTTCCTGCCGCTGATGATGATGTCCGTGATCCTTTCCTCACAGAACTCCACAGGAGGTATCTCCCCGGCTTTCACCATGTCAGCGACAAAAGCCACAAGCAGGAACCCGTCCCCGTCCTTGATCTCGATAAACCTGCCGTTCTTCCTGGAGAGCATGGCGACATAATCCACGCCGAAGTCCCCCGCCAAAGTGGCGGCGTCGACCCAGGTGTCCGAGCAGTCGACATATCGCTGCGCGGAGTTGAAGGCCAGGCTGTCCGCAGCTACCACGTCATCCACATTGTCCGAAGACATCAATTTCTTGATCTTCTGCAAGTTGGGTGAGTCTTCCGAGATCTTCATGAACCTGGCTTTGACGATAGGCCTCTCCAGCTTGAAATTGTCCTTGTGGGCATCGTAGTACTCACCGACCTCCCTGGCCGACACGGACGTGTCGAGTCTCTCGGAGATGAACCTTTGCTCGAAACGGTACCTAAGGAGCGACTGCCTGTAATCCTCGAGCTCTTTCGAGACATCCTTCTCCTCTTTGCTGAGCTTCTGCTCGGCGATGTCCTGGAAAGCCTTGCCGACAGCCCAGGAGTTGATGTAGCTGTTAGCGAGAGCGGCGCTATCCTCCGGGCTGATCCCGTTAGGGACAACCTTCTCCAACTCAGACAGATACAGCTTGTGATTCCCAAGCCGCGCCACAACCTCCCCGTCGTGGATGAACGACTGGACGGCCTTGCAGGAAGGAAGAAGCGCCAACAAAGCGACGACTGTGAACGCAGGGAATCTCCTGGACATCTCTCGCGGATATTATCTGGAATAATTAGGGGCCTCCTTGGTGATCGTCACGTCGTGGGGATGGCTCTCAAGGAAGCCGGCGTTGGTGATACGGACAAATTTCGCGCCACGGAGCTCCCCGATATTATGGGCTCCGCAGTAACCCATCCCGGCCCGGAGTCCCCCCACCAGCTGATACACGACCTCGGAGACAGTGCCCTTGTAAGGGACCTGCGCGACGATGCCTTCAGGAACGAGCTTCTTGATGTCGGCCTCCATATCCTGGAAATACCTGTCCTTGGAGCCCTGTTCCATGGCCTCCAGGGAACCCATACCCCTGTATGACTTGAAACGGCGGCCGTTCATGATGATGGTCTCGCCCGGAGACTCCTCCGTACCGGCCAGGAGCGAACCGGCCATGATGGTGCCGGCTCCGGCGGCGAGGGCCTTGACTATATCCCCCGAATACCTGATGCCACCGTCGGCGATCACCGGGATACCCGTGCCCTTGAGCGCCTCGCAGGCCTCCATCACAGCGGTGAGCTGGGGGACACCGATACCAGCGATGATCCTCGTAGTGCAGATGGAGCCAGGCCCGATGCCGACCTTGACAGCTTTCACGCCGGCGTCAGCAAGCGCCTTGGCACCCTCGGCGGTGGCCACGTTACCGGCCACAATCTGAGCCTCGGGGAAGGCGTCGCATGCCTTCTTGACCATCTGGATCACGCCCTCGGAGTGGCCATGGGCGGTGTCGAGAACGATAGCGTCGGCACCGGCGCCAAGCAGCAAACCGATCCTCTCGACAGTGTCGGACTTGATACCGGCCGCGGCGGCGACCATCAGGCGACCCTTGCTGTCCTTGGAAGCGATCGGATTGTCCTTTATCTTCATGAGATCCTTATAGGTGATAAGCCCCACGAGCTTGCCGTCGCCATCGACGACTGGAAGCTTCTCGACCTTGCTGCTGCGAAGGATCTTCGTGGCGTCTGAGAGGTTGATGCCCTTGGGGGCTGTCACAATATTCTCGCTGGTCATGACATTGCTGACTGCCAATGACATGTCCTCCTGGAAACGAAGGTCGCGGTTGGTCACGATACCGATCAGGAAGCCGTTGGCGTCAACCACAGGAATACCTCCGATGTGATGCTTGCTCATCATGGAGAGGGCATCCCCGACGCTGGCCTCGGGCCGGATGGTGACAGGATCGTAAATCATCCCGTTCTCCGCTCTCTTGACGCGGCGCACCTGCTCACACTGCTTCTCGATGGGCATGTTCTTATGGATAACACCCAAGCCGCCGGCCCTCGCCATCGCTATGGCAAGATCCGCCTCCGTCACAGTGTCCATGGCCGCGGACACGATCGGGGTGTGAAGCCGGATGTCCGTTGTGAAGTTTGACGTCACATCGACATCACGGGGAAGTACATCTGAATGTGCCGGCACGAGCAGCACGTCATCGAAGGTCAGGCCTTCGGAAATCTCTCTGTTTACGAACTTCGCCATTGTGATCAGTTTAATTAGGCAAAGTTACGAATATTTCCCCAAAGTACAAAAATGACCGGCGACAAGACAACCACCGCCTCCCTGCGCTTCGCGCCCTGTACGGGTAAATGGTCGGCGGTGGTTGTCTTGTCGCCCAGCCTGTCATCCTGAGGCCGGAGGCCGAAGGATCTAGTTGACGACAGTCATTGTGTAGATAGTACCGCAGCCAACAGCGTACAACGGCTTCCCATTCTTGTAGACGTAGGCTTTATAGGTGTCATAACTATAGGCTCCGAAAAACAAATCGCCGCTCTTGGAGAAGAAAGCCTTTGTCTCCGCGATGACCTGATGGCCGG
>JAFVED010000097.1 GCA_017478125.1 Bacteroidales bacterium
CAGAGAATCAATCTCGTGACCGCCCTCGGCAGTTCGCTGGTGGGGTCGATGTACATCCTGGATGAGCCCAGCATAGGTCTGCATCCCCGGGACACCGACAGGTTGATTTCCGTCCTCCGCAGGCTGAGGGACATCGGCAACACTGTTGTCGTTGTCGAGCATGACGAGGAGATTATCCGGGCTGCGGACATGCTGATCGACATGGGGCCGCTGGCCGGTGTGGATGGGGGGGAGATCGTCTTCCAGGGCAATATGTCCGATAAGTTTCCCGCTGGTGTCCCGGAGAGGTCCCTCACTCTGAAGTACCTCACCGGAGAGCGTGGGAGAATCGCCCGCGAGAAGAGGGAATGGGCATATTCTGTCAATGTCGAGGGCGCGATGGAGCACAACCTCAATAACATTGATGTCAAGTTCCCGCTCGGGGTCCTGACTGTCGTCTCAGGGGTCAGCGGCTCAGGAAAATCCTCCTTGGTCGGAGACATTCTCTACCCGGCCCTGTACCGCAGGATCAACCAGACCGGAGACTTGCCGGGAGTTCACAGGAAGCTCTCCGGCAACCTCGACAGGGTCACCCGGGTCGAGTATGTCGACCAGAACCCTATAGGCAAGAGCTCACGGTCCAACGCTGTCACGTATCTTAAGGTTTATGACGACATCCGCAAACTGCTGTCGGAGCAGCAATATGCCAAGATAAACGGTTACACCCCTTCCTTCTTCTCTTTCAACCAGGAGGGCGGAAGATGCCCCGAGTGTCAGGGGGACGGCTTTGTACGTATCCCTATGCAGTTTATGGCGGACGTGACAATGGTTTGCGAGGCATGTGGAGGGAAGAGGTTCAAGCCGGACATTCTTGAGGTACGTTACAAGGGGAAGAATATAGATGACATCCTCAATATGAGCGTGGAGGAGGCCATCTCGTTCTTCGGCTCCCAGGGTGAGGATCTCGCGACGCAGATAGCCCGTAGGCTGCAACCCCTTGTGGATGTCGGCCTGTCATACATCAAGCTTGGCCAGAGTTCCTCGACGCTCTCGGGAGGGGAGAGCCAGAGGATTAAGCTGGCCTATTTCCTGGCTCTGAGCGAGGATTCCGCTTCTGTCAGGAAAGAGAAGATCCTTTTCCTCTTTGACGAGCCCACGACCGGTCTCCATTTCTACGATGTCGAGAAACTCCTGAAGGCCTTTGATGTTCTTCTGGACAAGGGGCATACTGTCATTGTCGTCGAGCACAACATGGATGTGATCAGGGCGGCCGATTGGGTGATAGATCTCGGTCCGGACGCCGGAGATAAGGGAGGTGAGATTGTTTTCACCGGCACACCTGAGGAGATGGTGGCGACAGGGACCTCTTACACGGCTGTCTATCTCCGCAAAACAGCTTCATTATGAGAAAGTTCCTCGCTAATATAGGTAGAGCCGCCAGTGAAGTCTCGTTGCCGTTGTGGATCCCTTTTCTGCGCGCTTCGCTCTTTCCGCCTCTGAGCGGTGATAGCGGGGGAGTGATTGTCTCCCTGACAACCTTCCCTGCCCGGATAGGGAAACTTTGGGTGGTGCTTCAGTCCTTGTTCAGGCAGACGGTCAGGCCTGACAAAATCGTCGTGGTACTGACTGAGGATGAGTTCCCCGGCGGAGTTTCTTCACTCCCGTCTTCCTTGGATCCATTCCTGGATCTTGGGGTCGAGGTCGTGTTCCGACCCTACAATCTCAAGTGCCACAACAAGTATGAATATTCGCTGAGAACCTTTCCTGAGGCGGTCGTCATAACTGTCGACGACGACTGCTATTATCGTTCCGACACCATTGAGAGGCTTCTGACCCTGCATGACAAGTATCCCGGATCGGTTTGTTGCGACATCGCCGCGGTCATTGATCCGGATCATTTCTTCGACTACTCATGTTGGAGGAAATCATCTTCGGCAAGTGCTCCGGGTCATCTGAATGTCGCGTTGGGATTCGCAGGTGTCCTTTATCCTCCCGGACTGCCTGTGGAGAGGTTCTGCGACAAGGATTTGGCGATGGGCATGGCTCCCACGGCGGACGATTTGTGGCTGAAAGCTGTGGAGATTGACTGCGGGGTGAAGGTCGCCTGCGGTGACTTTTTCCCAAAACCTGTGACAATCAAGAGCTCACAGAAGATTTCCTTGCGCAAGGTCAACAAAGGCTCCGCCCACAGGAATGATAGCCAGTGGATGGCACTGGACGATCATTTCCACTTGAGAGACAAAATCTGGTATTAGATGGACATAGTCATAACATACGTCAATGGTCTCGACCCTGTCTGGCAGGCGGAGTATGCCGCTCACACCCCTGACGGGAAGATTCTCGCCAAACGCTATCGGGATTGGGGGACTCTTCGATACTTGCTTCGGGGGATCGAGAGGCACATGCCATTTGTGGAAAATGTTTTTCTCCTGGTTTCCGGGGAGAGCCAGGTTCCAGGGTGGCTCGACCGGTCCACTGTCCGGGTGGTGTTGCATAAGGAAGTGATTCCCAGTCGTTTCCTGCTTACTTTCAACAGTACGACCATCGAGATGTTCATGCATGGGATCTCCGGGCTTGGAGAGGAATTCCTGTACTTCAATGATGACATGTTCCCTGTCCGGGATTGCGAGCCGGAGGATTTTTTCAGGGGCGGAAAGGCTGTCATAGGTTTTTCCCGTCATTTCGTGGCTGGCGGCAAGTATAAAAAGCGGGTGAGGAACTCCGACATCCAGGCCAGGAAGGCGTTGGGAAAGGCTCCCGGGCTGTCCTTTGTGCGGCCACAGCACACTTGTTCCCCGATGTTGAGGAGCGAGAGCGAGCGGCTCTACGAGTTTTCCATGGATCGGATATTCGAGGTTGTCTCAAGGTTCAGGACGACTGAGAATTTCAACCAATATCTTTATCTGGACTATCTCTATTACCAAGGGAAGACTGTGGAGGGAAAGATATCCAATAAGCATCTTTCTCCGGCCGTACATAAGCCGGAGGTCATAGCCTCCCACATTCTGAACCCTTCCACCAAACTGCTCTGCATCAACGACGTGAGTATGTCTGACGAGGTTTTCAAGCGTTTCTCTGAGGCGGTCTTGTCTGCTTTCGGAAAGCATTTCCCGACTCCCTCCAGGTTTGAGACGGTGTGAAACAATCCCGCCCCAGGGACTATGATGTTCAAGATGATGCATGGCTGATGCGAGTGGATCGCGGCAGAACGCCGCGGCAAGGTGAAGAAGAACCCGGGGCGGGATTCACTACCGCGAAATTACTCCAGAAGCGCTTGTTCCTTGTTGTAATGAAAAAAAAGAGGAGAAAATATTTAAGTTTTTTCCCATTTTGGGGTGAAATCCCCAAATAGGTTGTAACTTTGGGATAAGAGTTAAGTCTGTACCAGTTAATCGCGTTTTTTTTATGGGGCTTTACAAAAATCTGATGATGGCTCTGAAGGGGGGAAAGCACGAGTTTATCCCGATTTTGGTCCGGCAAGCTGATTTCATCTCGAAGTCTTCCTCTTTGTTGGCTGATATGTTCTCATCTTCCGATCGTGACTTGTGGGTGTCTAACGAGAAAGAGATCAAAGCCTGTGAGGTGCAGGGGGACGCTCTCTTGAGCGAGTTCCATGAGATGCTTTCCGGCGGGCTGATGATGAAGGTCAACAAACTTGATCTCCAGTCCGTTTCGATGGCCATGGATGATTGTATAGATGTGATAAAAGACACCGCCAAGGCTGTGCTGATCTATCAGCCGGAGCATATAGACACCCAGCTTGAGGAGCTTTCGCAGATTGCCAAGGCCCAGTCAGAGGCTATCCAGGATATGATTCCGTCCTTGTATGACATCAAGAAGAACCTGTCCGCCATATCCCTCTGCTGCGATCGGGTCACTGAGCTTGAGCATACCGCGGACGACGCCTATGAGGAATACATAGGCTTTATATTCAGTAAAGTCAATGATGTCAGAGAGTTGATCAAGTACAAGAATCTCGCTGAGATGCTGGAGAACACCACGGATGCCCACAAGAAGATCTCTGACCGCATCCGTAACCTTCTTCTTAACTACTTGTCGGATTGAGGATACTTCCTCAATGTGAATCGCGTCATTTGTCGCCGGGAATGATAATCTCGTATGTTTTCCCCGCCTTGTTCAGCAATTTGCTATCCCTGAGCCATAAGTTGGCCTCCTTCAGTTGGAAGTAGCTGCACCCGTGTTTCTCCGCGAAGTCCACAAGGTTCTCGATGGCTCCGCTGACCGTCACCTTGTTCTTTGGGGGATAGTAGGGGTATTTCTCGAACTGGTCCACCTTGAACCCGAAATTCTCGGGTTTCTCGAAGAATAATTTGGCCGTCAATACCCTGAACATGTAACGGGAGGTCTCCTCAAGAAGCAGCAGGTCGAGGGCAGACTTCTGCTTCTGGTCGGTCAGCCTTCTTGAGATTCCTCCCTGTCCGGCGTTGTAGCTCGCCGCCACTGTCATCCAGTCGCCATATTTCGCGTAAGCCCTCTTCAGGTATTGGCAGGCGGCCGCGGTCTCTTTGTCGATATTGTAGCGCTCGTCCACCTCGTTGTCGATGACCAGGCCGAATTCCTTTCCTGTGGTCTTGGTAAACTGCCAAAGGCCGGCAGCTCCGGCAGTGGACAGGGCCTTGGGATTGAGGTTGCTCTCGATAGCCATCAGGTATTTCAGGTCGTCAGGAATCCCGTACAGCCTGAGGATCGGCTCGACTTGCC
Source organism: Bacteroidales bacterium (assembly GCA_017478125.1). Classification (GTDB taxonomy): domain Bacteria; phylum Bacteroidota; class Bacteroidia; order Bacteroidales; family UBA932; genus Cryptobacteroides. The sequence continues at coordinate 4,702 of JAFVED010000097.1, forward strand.
TGAAATAACGCTCGGAACGCTTTAGCATCAGGAGCGAGTTGATGTGGGAGTAGGTGAATGTGATCAGTTCACGGTCCATACGCTCATACAGGTCGCTGCGGTCGAACCGGACAGTGTCGCCGGCGAAGACGACATATCGCGGCACTTTCGGGGCCTGGAACTGGAGATCCTCATAGACATGGTTCTGTCCAAAGGCGGCGGAAGCGCATGCGAGAGCAAGCAGGATGGTTGTCGCGAACTTTCTCATATTCTTTTAGTTATCAAAATTCTCCGAAACGTCTGGCTTGTTCCTCTATCAACGCCTTGTCATTGAAGTAATCTATCCTCATCGCCCTCTTCACCTCGTCGAGGGTGGCCTGGGCGGCGGCTTCTGCCGCCTCGGAGCCTTTCCTCAGGATCTCGTACACCGCTGGGATGTCTTTCTCGTATTCCTTCCTTCTGGCGCGGATCGGCTCGAGCTCTTCGTTGAGGATCTTCTCAAGGAATCTCTTGCATTTCACGTCACCGAGGCCGCCTTTCTGGTAGTGGGCCTTGAGCTCGTCCAGGTTGGCGTAGTCCGGCCAGTAGCTCGCGAAGTGCTCGTCGCGGCAAAACGCGTCGAGGTAGGTGAATACGGCGTTGCCCTCGATGTGGCCGGGATCGCTGACGTTGATGTGGAGAGGGTCCGTGTACATCGACATGACCTTTTTGCGCATCTCGTCGGCGGTCTCCGCGAGGTAAATGCAGTTGCCGAGCGATTTGCTCATCTTGGCCTTCCCGTCAGTTCCGGGGAGCCTCATACAAGCGGCGTTGGTCGGCAGCACCGCCTTAGGCTCAACAAGAGTCTCTCCGTAGATCCTGTTGAAACTGCGGACAATCTCCACGGTCTGCTCGATCATCGGCTTCTGGTCTTCTCCGACAGGTACTTCCGTGGCCTTGAACGCTGTTATGTCAGCTGCCTGCGAGATAGGGTAGCAGAAGAATCCGACGGGCAGCCCGCTTCCGAACGCCTGTTCCTCGCCATCGGCCCCGAAACCCCTCTGGGCGATCTCTGTCTTGACCGTGGGATTGCGCTGAAGCCTGGCCACAGTCACGAGATTCATATAGTAGAATGTCAGCTCGGTAAGCTGGGGAATCTGGCTTTGAATGAATAAGTTGACCTTATTGGGATCGAGACCGACGGACAGGTAGTCCAGCGCGACCTCGACAATGTTCTGGCGAACTTTCTCGGGATTGTCGAAGTTGTCGGTAAGAGCTTGCGCGTCTGCTATGAAAATGAACATCTTGTCATACCCCCCGGCGTTCTGGATCGCTACCCTGTTCTTCAGTGAACCCACATAGTGGCCTATATGGAGCCTGCCGGTGGGACGGTCGCCTGTCAAAATTATTCTTCCTGACATAATGTTGTTTATGTTATTTATTTAATCAAGTTGAGGAATTCGTTCCTGGTCCTGGCGGAGCTAAGGAATATGCCTGAAAAAGCTGAGGTTGTGGTGACCGCGTTGGACTTCTGGACACCTCGCAGGGACATGCAGGTGTGCATGGCCTCGATCACGACAGCTACCCCCAGAGGCTTGAGAGCATCCGCCAGACAGTCCCTGATCTGGACGGTCAGCCGCTCCTGGACCTGGAGTCTGCGGGCGTAAGTCTCGACGATTCTCGCGATCTTGCTCTGGCCTGTGATCTTTCCGTTGGGAATATACGCGACGTGGCATTTGCCGATGAATGGCAGAAGGTGGTGCTCACACATCGAGTAGAGCTCGATGTCTTTCACAAGAACCATCTGCTGGTATTTCTCGTCGAATATCGCGGAGCGGATGATCTCCTTTCCGTTCTGGGTATATCCCTGGGTCAGAAATTGCAAGGATTTGGCGACTCTTTCAGGCGTCTTCACAAGTCCCTCCCGCTCAGGATCTTCCCCGAGAAGGCCGAGAATCTCCCGAACTCTGGCCGCTATCTCTTTGGTCGTTTTCTCGTCGTATCTCTCAATCTTTTCAAAAGCCATATCCAATTGGTATAGATGTTGAATGATTCTGCTTGTCTTGCAAAATTAGGCAAAAAATCATTATAGTTTAGTTTTTTTGCATATCTTTGCGGCAAATAAGGCACCTGCTTTGTTTTTAATAGTGTAATTTTTTGATTACCAATTAATTGAATATAGTATGTATTGGACACTCGAACTTGCAAGTAGCCTGGACGATGCTCCATGGCCGGCATCAAAAGAAGAGCTGATAGATTACGCCAACAGGTCTGGCGCTCCCGAGGAGGTCATCGAGAACCTGACCGAGCTTGAGGATGACGGAGAGATCTACGAGTCTATCGAGGACATCTGGCCTGATTACCCCACCAAGGAGGACTTTTTCTTCAATGAGGAAGAATACTAATTGCTAACATACTTAGAATCAATTAGTAATACTTGAATAACCGCCCCGAAAGGCGGTTATTCTGTCATACCCGTCCAGGCCGGGTGTCTGTCATACTGAGCAACGCGAAGGATCTGCCGAAGGATCTACTTCGTATAAAGCCCCATCCTCCTGAACGTCACATCGCCCTCAATCAGGTTCGGCCCGTCCACGTTCACCTCCTCACGCCGCAACA
>JAFVED010000098.1 GCA_017478125.1 Bacteroidales bacterium
GTCGAGAGAATCAGCTCCCAGATCATTTGTGAAATAGGCGGTCTCCGTCACTTCAGACTCTTCGACACCGAGTTTGTCAACGATGATCGCTTTGACTTGTTTTTCGATTTCTTCTTCAGTCATGGTTATAAAAATTAAATAGTATAAATTCTATCCAATATCAGACAATAACTTTGCAAAGTAAATAAAAAAACATCAATTTTCCAAATCCGGTGATAACGAGTCTCCGGAAGCGGTATTTTTGCAAAGGTTAAGCCAAATTCTCAGGCCGTTCAAGGAATTCAGCAGATAAAAAATGTACTTGATGAGCATCACGGCCGCGTTGCCGGAGCCGGAGCCACTCCAAAGGGCTACTGCCCAAAGAGATATGGAAGATATGTTCACCAGGATCCAGATGTACCACTGCTCCATGAAAGCGAAGCTGAGCAACACCTGTCCGGAGATGTTCAAAGTCATCACGACGGCATCCAGCAGAATCTTGGACTTGTTGAAAGAAGTGATCTTCCCGGCATCGAACTGGGTGATGTCCACATAATACAGGATGCCGTAAGTGACAGCGATTCCAGCCAATATCCCGCAGACAAGCCAGATCCATTGGCGGGCGGAGAGCCTCCTGGCCTTGACCAACGTTGTCTGATCCTTCTCACCTCCTACTTTGGCTCCCCTCTTTCTCCACTGCCAGAAGCCGACGAACTGCATCGGCAGGAAATACAGAGCGTGGAGGGCGAAATTACCCATGATCCCATTGTCATACAACACGACCGTGGCAGCCAGGACATCGAGCAGCCCGAACAGGAAGGTCAGCAGGTGGCCGTTGGCTGAAAGCACTGTGTTGATGACTCCCATCACGGACCCGAACGCGGCGAGGAGCAGCATGAAAGTCTTCACCTGCGGCTGCTGGAGCTTGAATATGGTTGTGATCGTGACCGCGACAATCATTCCCGTTACCAGGAAAACGTTGAACGCCAGGTTGAATCTTCTCTCTGTGGTTTTGTCCATAACAACCGCGAAGATAACAAATCATCTGTTCAATAATATTAGTATCTTCGCGTAAAGACGCCGACATTATTCAATAACACAGATATGAGAAAATCTTTAGCAGCTATCATTTTCTTGACCGCCGCGATCTCAGCCGCCGCGCAAAAGAAGACTTATCCCGAACCCGAGAAGATGACCCCCGGGATGACAGAGTTCTGGACCCCCCAGCCCAAGGTGGTCACACCAGGTGACATCCTCACCAACTCAGCGCCTTCCGACGCCATTGTGCTGTTTGACGGCAAGAACCTGGACGCGTGGAAGTCCGCCGACGGAGGAGAAGCCAAATGGTTTGTCCACGACGGTGTCTTCACTGTCAACAAGCCCTCCGGCGACATCATCACCAAAGAGAGTTTCGGGAGTTGCCAGCTCCATCTCGAGTGGCGCGTCCCCGAGAATATCACCGGGAATAGCCAGGCGAGGGGCAACAGCGGCGTCTACCTGCAAGACATGTACGAGATCCAGATCCTGGACTGCTACGGCAACGAGACATACGCCAACGGGCAGACCGGCAGCGTCTACAAGCAAGTCATTCCCCTGGCGAACTCCATGCGCAAGCCTGGCGAGTGGAATGTCTATGACATCATCTACACCGCCCCCATATTCAATGAGGACGGGACTTACAGGGTAGCGCCCACAGTGACCGTCATTCAAAACGGCATAGTACTGCTGAACCACTTCACCATCCGGGGCACGACAGAATACATAGGCCATCCCCGGGTTGTTCCCCACGGCGATGGCCCTATCCGTCTGCAGGCTCATGGGGACAAAAGTGAACCCATAAGCTTCAGGAATATCTGGCTGCGGAAAATGTGACTATCTCTGGATCAGCGGGTGAGCCTCCATCAGTGAGGCAGCCCACGACTTGAGATCATCCCATCTGTAATAAGGCCCGGCGACGGGCTTTATTTGCGGCAGGGAGACCTCTCTGCCATTACGCAGGAGCTTGAACAAAATCTCGGGACTCCTTTTCGAGCGGTATAACACAAACTGGATGTTCGCCGCCTTGGGCGTGTCATAATTCTGGAACCAGTATTTGACATCCTCCGGCTTGTCCGGCTCGTAGCCGCTGCCATCAATATTGAGGAGAGGGCAGAAAGCATTTACGATCGTGTCGTGCCCGAAACGGAAATGCCCTTTGTACTCGCCGGTAAGGATGGCCTCATCAGCCAGCGCGATTATATCCTTCAGAAGCGGTATCATCCGGTAACGGTTCCTTGAGTGGCCGGCATAGACAGAATAATTCTCGACCTCCCAGGCCTTGAGAAGCTGGTCCTTTGTGAATATGTCCTCAAGCCACTCTCCATCGCAATAGTTGTGGTATCCCGCCCATAAGTTGAAAAGCTCATAGACGAAATCCCTCCGGCCTCCTATCTCCTCAAGGAAACCCCTGTCCGTAAACAACTTCCCGAGTATCGCGTCATAGTCAGTCATCCTGTCCCTGAATGTCCTTGTGCTCTCAGGCACAAGCACCTCTCCCTCGTAATACTCAGCGATCTCCTTGGGAGCGCCCGTAGGGTTGGTAACCGGAAGATTGGTATGGAGCGAATTGACCTCGATCTGAACCTTGGGCGCGTTTTTCTGCAGACTCACGGTGAAAGCGTTCATGCTGACGATAGCCCTCTGCGATGTCGAGGCCCTGGCGAGGATCCTCCCTCCATCCTTGAACACCTCAGGAAAACTCTCACACATGATCCTCGCTATCTCCATGTGCTGGGTCATCCCAAGATCGGACAAATCCCCTGTATTGACAAGAGGCTCCAAATAGAAGGCGTTGAAATCCTCATACAGCCTTCTGCCCCTTTCAGTCAGGGCATTGGCGTCAGTCGCGGCGTCGAGGACTTTCTTTATGACAGTATATGTCCCGGAATTCCAGGCGTAACGGGAGCCGTGCCGGCCATAATGGCTTATATAAAAAGGAACATACCCTTTCGGAGCCGGGGTCAGGCCTGGAGCATCGAACCTGTACGGTCCCTCGCAACCGGCGAGTTTGTCACGGCTGGCCGCCACGACATCAATCACATCTGACACCTGGGCGGAGACTGTACCCTGGAAGACAAGTGAGGCCGCGCAAGCCAGAACAAAAATCTTCCGGGTCAGTGCCCGGAAGATTTTGATAACCAGTGTATTCAAAACAATACTACTTGAAGATTTCAGCAAACTCGACATCCTTCTTGGCCCTTTCGGCAAGAGTCTTGTCAACCTTGGCGACCTCGGCGAGGAGAGCCTTGGCCTCGTCGGCCTTGCCCTGACGGGCGGCGATGATGGCCTTCATGTAGGTGCAGGTAGAGCTTCCGCACCTGGCGGCAGCCTTGGCCTTGTCAAGCTGGTTCGTGAGGATGTAGGCGAGGACAGTGTTGTTGCAGCAGCCCTTGGCATCCTTCAGATCCTCGACAGCCTTGGCATAGTTGCCGGTGCAGATGTCGATGACACCCTGGTTGGCCTTGGCGACATCGTTGCCGGCCTTCTTGAAGTAGCTGGCGGCGTTCTTGAGGTCACCGTTACGGAGGGCGATGACACCGAGAGCGTTGTCAAGATCAGCGTCCTTGGTCTCGACCTCGGCGAAAGCCTTGGCGGCGTTCTTGAGGTCTCCGGCGTTGAGATAAGCGGTACCGAGGTTGAACCTGGCGGCGTCGCTGTCATACTTGCTGATAGCCTTGTTGTAGAGCTTCACCTTGCTGTCAAGATCCTTCACGAGGGTGGCGGAGTGCAGGAGAGCGGGCTCGTCGAGGACATCGCTGTTGTTGTTGATCATCTCAAGAAGCTCGTCGGCGGTGTAGTTCTTGAACTCGACATTGGCGATGAAACGGGCGCGGCGAAGCTCAGGGAGAATGTCGTTCTTAAGCTCTGAGTAGACAGAGGACATGTTCTTGATCTCGCTCTCACGGACGGCGGGATCGCTGTACATGGAGAGAACGCGGAGGATGAGATCCTTGTCACGGATGTCGGAGTTCTGGACAAGCTCCTGGAAGCCTTCCCAGTCCTGACCGATACTCCTGACCTCGGGATCGGTGACCTCTTTGCCCTTGACGACCTTTGACCAGGCTTTGTCAGCGGTCTTGGAACGGTTGTCGGAGAGCTTGCGGTTGAGTTTCTCACCACCATCCGGGGAAGCGTAAGCGACGACCTCGGTACCGACGAGGGTCTTGCGCTCGTTGGCCGCGATCTCATCGAGAGCGTCCTGGAAGTTCTTGATAGACTCGCCCTTGAGCTGCTTGCCCTGGACATCGGCGGAATTGATCCTGTAAAGGATCTGGCCCTCGGCGGTCTGCTTGAGGATAGCCTCATAACCGTCAGCCTTGAGAGGGACAAGACCTCCAGCCTTCACGAGCATGTAGGTGGTGTTGACACCGTCAGCGACCTTCTTGGTGGGAAGGGCGATGGATTTGCCCTTGTACTTGGCGACTCCGCGGAGCTCGAGATGAGACTTCTCCATACCGTCGACGAACGGGAAGTGAAGCTTTTCAGTCACTGTGCTACCGGCCTTGGGAACGACTTTGTAGTTGTCCTTAACCTTCTCACCCTGATACATAAGGGGAGACATGGCGCTCTCACCACCTTCATAGACGATGACAGGTGTCACCTCGAGGATCGCCTTCGGATGGAAGTAGTTGGCAGGATAGGTGACGGAGACAGTGGGGTCGACATTACCGGCGACAGCCTCAAGAACGGCGGGATCGCAAGTGACAATCACATTGTCGGCCAGCTCAGCCATCTTCTTGGCCGAGGAGCAAGCGACTGCGGACAGCACCATGGCGGCCGCGGCGAGAATCTTAATTGCTTTCTTCATTGCTAGAATATAAATTTATAATTTGGACAATTGCTCGATAAGCCTTTTACATCAGTAGGCAAATATAACTATTATTTTCTTAACTTTGCAATATGGACTCACAAGATTTGCAAAGGCTCAAGAACAAATACGATATCATCGGAAATGACGCGGCCCTGAACCGCGCGCTCGAGACAGCCATCACCATAGCTCCGACAGATCTCACGGTCCTTGTGATAGGAGAGAGCGGTGTCGGAAAGGAGAATATCCCCAAGATTATCCACCAGAATAGCCTGAGGAAGACCGGGAAATACTTCGCTGTCAATTGCGGAGCCATTCCGGAGGGTACAATAGACTCTGAGCTTTTCGGTCACGAGAAAGGATCTTTCACTGGGGCCATCGAGACCCGGAAAGGATATTTCGAGGAAGCCAACGGAGGCTCCTTGTTCCTGGATGAGATCGGAGAGCTGCCCCTCCCATCCCAGGCCAAACTCCTGAGGGTCCTCCAAAGCGGGGAATTCATCAAGGTCGGATCGTCCAAAGTCGAGAAGACAGACGTGAGGGTCATCGCCGCCACTAACATCGACCTGATCCACGCGGTCAGCAAAGGGAAATTCAGGGAGGACCTCTATTACAGGCTCAACGCCATCCAGATCAGGATGCCCGCCCTGCGTGAGCGCAAAGAGGACATCTACCTCTTTTTCAGGAAGTTCTCCTCGGACTTCTCAGAGAGATACGGGATGGGCAAGGTCACCCTCACCAACGACGCTATCGACCTGCTGATAGGCTACCGCTGGCCCGGCAATATCCGCCAGCTCAAGAACGTCGCCGAGACCGTCACCGCCCTCGAGTCGGAGAGACTGACCCCCACATCCGGGAGGTGCGTGGTCGACGCGGCCACCCTGGCCAAATATATGCCCAAGGAAGAAGTGAACCTTCTCCCGGCTGTCCTGGAGGACAACAAAGGCGAGACAATGCCCGACTCGGACAGGCAGATGTTCATCAAGGCGATCCTGGACCTGAAAAAAGAGGTGGATGACCTCAAGGCGCGGATTGACGGCGGCGCGGCCCCGGCTCCGGTGCTGACAAGGCACCGCGAGGAGCCAGAGGAGGCCGAGTGGCAGGGACAAGGCGCGCCCATCTCAAGCGAAGAAATAGGGAAGGTGGTGGACATCAATGTCCAGGATAGCCAGCTCCAGGATCTCTCGATCAAGAAGTCAAGTCTCGACAACATCGTAAAAGCCCTTGAGAAGCACCACGGCAACAGGAAACTGGCCGCCCAAGAGGTGGGCCTCTCGGAGAGGACTCTCTACAGGAAGATCAAAGAATATCATTTGGAATAAGCGATATGAGAAGAATCGCCATAGCAGCCCTGATGGCGGCGGCCTTCCTCATGGGAGGCTGCTCAATAGTCAAGTACTCATTTTCAGGCACTTCCATACAGCCAGATGTCAAGACAGTGACTATCAACTTTTTCGAGTATAAGGCCCTGAAAGTCAATCCCACGTTGAGCAACGACCTGACAGAGGCGATGAAGGACAAGTTCCGCAAACTCACCAGGCTCGAGCAAGTCGAGATGGACGGGGACCTGGAGCTTTCCGGAGCCATCACCGGTTACGATGTGAGAGCCGCCGCCGTCACCGCCAACGAGGTCGCGGCGATGAACCGCCTCACAGTGACCGCCAGCCTGAAATTCACCAACAAGAAGTACCCCGAGGAGGATTTCGAGAAAAGCTTCTCGGCATATTCCGAATACGACTCAACAAATCCCCTGGACGCCGTGGAGGCGTCCCTGTGCGAGGAAATAGTGGAGAAACTGGTTGAGGACATGTTCAACGCCAGCGTGGCTCAGTGGTAAGGTCATGGGAGCGAGCGGGAATCTCAAGTCATTGACCATGGATGAGCTGGCCAGCGTGATAAAGACATGGCCATGGTTCGGCGCGGCCCGGATGGAACTTTGCGAGCGGATGTCCAAGATGGGCGGAAAAGAGTGGGGCAAGGAGCAATACTCCGACGCCGCCATGTATATCTCTTCCAGATCCATCATCTCGGACATCGTCCGGTCGTCAAGGAAAGAAGACTACTCCGACAAGGACATCCAGACCCTCCTGAAAAAACTCATCGCTCCCGCTCCGGCGGCTGAGACCGAGGCAGCGACAAGTCCCGCCCCGACAGCCCCGGTGAGCCTTTACCCGGACAGGGAGAGGAGCGTAGCGAGCCTGGACTTGTACCCGTCGGGGACGCAAACCCAGCCGTACCAACGGACTGTCAAAGTCCCCGGCGGAGACTTCTTCTCACAGGACGAGTACAAGGACGTCACCCTTGAGGAAGACAACTACTTCTCGAGATTCAAAGTCACCAGGAGCGACGAGGAGGACGGCAGGAAATGGGAGGATCCGGAGCTCGGATTCTGCACCGAGACCCTCGCGTGGATCTATGCCGAACAAGGCTACTATGCTGAGGCAAAGAAGATTTATTCCCGGCTAATGTTGCGATATCCGGAAAAAATCGCTTACTTTGCATCCCTTATCGGGAAATTGGAAGAAGAAATTAAAAAATAACGAATATGAATACCTTATTCACTATCCTCACAATCCTGATTGTCATCGCCGCGATCCTGCTTATCGCCGTCGTCCTCCTTCAGAACGGAAAGGGCGAGGGCATGGCCAGCAATTTCACGTCAGCCAATCAGACACTCGGAGTCAGGCAGACAGCCGACATCCTCGAGAAAGTTTCCTGGGGTCTCGTGACCTTCATCCTCGTGGTCTCGATCATCACTTCCTTCACCATCCGCAACCAGGTCTCCGGAGTGGACGTGAACGACATCATCGAAAACGTCGAGGAGCAGCCCGCTTTCCCTTCGGCTCCCATCCAGCAGGGCGCTCCCACCACAGAGGCTCCCGCTGAGACTCCGGTCAACTAACTGACAATCTGTCAGCCCACCTCTGTTGGAACATATTTTGACCCTTCAATGTCCGGCTCCCAAAAAGGGCCGGACGTTTTTGGGATAGTGTCGCCGCCTGTGAGGGTGCTCCCTCACGGCGGCGAAAAGGAGATAATCGATATGGACAACAGAAACAATAACAACAGTTTACAGTTCCTTCCGAAGTTTGCCATCAACCTCAATGAGCAGGCTTCCCAAGGCAAACTCGACCCCGTCATCGGCAGGGATGACGAGATCAGGAGGGTTCTCCAGATTCTCAGCCGGAGAACCAAGAACAACCCTATACTTGTGGGTGAACCAGGAGTAGGCAAGACCGCCATCTCAGAGGGCATTGCCCAGAAAATCATCGACGGCGACGTGCCGGAGAACCTAAAGAGCAAAAAGGTATATTCCCTTGACATGGGCGCGCTCATCGCCGGAGCCAAGTACCAGGGAGAGTTCGAGGAGAGACTCAAGGGGGTGGTCAAGGAAGTCGTGGACAGCGCCGGGGAGATCATCCTCTTCATCGACGAGATCCACACCCTTGTGGGAGCCGGAAGGACATCCGGGGCGATGGACGCGTCGAATATTCTCAAACCGGCCCTCGCGAGGGGCGAGCTGAGGACCATCGGCTCCACGACCCTCGACGAGTACCAGAAATATTTCGAGACCGACAAAGCCCTTGAGAGGCGTTTCCAGATGGTCATGGTCGATGAACCATCTACCGCTGAGTCAATCGCCATCATGAGGGGTCTGAAGGAGAAATACGAGAACCACCACAGGGTCAAGATTGAGGATGACGCCCTCATCGCGGCTGTCAACCTTTCGCATCGGTACATCAC
>JAFVED010000099.1 GCA_017478125.1 Bacteroidales bacterium
ATCAAGTTCAAGATACTCGACATTTCAATCTGAAAAGGCATGGCGACTGTATTCTCCAAGATTGCCGCAGGGGAGATTCCTTCCTTCAAGGTGGCTGAGAGTGAGGATTTCTACGCTTTCCTCGACATTAACCCGATGGCCCCCGGCCACACGCTCGTGATCCCGAGGAACGTGGAGGATGACTACATATTCGATCTTGATCCAGGGCTCTATGAGGGACTGTGGGCTTTTGCCAGGAAAGTGGCGGTCGCGATCAAGGCGGCGGTCCCATGCGAGAGAGTTGGAGTGGCCGTGCTTGGGATGGAAGTTCCTCACTCCCATATCCATTTGGTGCCGCTCCGGAGCGAGGCAGACATGGATTTCAGGAAAGAGAAGCTCCATCTCACCCCGGAAGAGAACAAGGCTATAGCTGAAAGAATATTCAAGGAATATGAGAAATTATAGGTTCATTATAGCGGCGGCGGCCATCATGGTCGCTGCTTCTTCATGTTCGGACAAGGTCCGTGTGGACGGTGTCTTGGCAGGGGCTCCGGACTCGTAAGTCGTGTTCAAGAGGCTTTCAGGGAGTTCTTTCGCGGTGATGGACACCGTGAAAACAGGGTCTGACGGTTCTTATTCGTACAAGTTTGAGTTGCCCCAGGGTCAGCCGGAGTTCGTGTATGTCTACTTCGGGGACACCAAGGTCGCGTCGCTCCTTCTTCGGAATGGCGACAAGGTTAAAGTGGCTTCTGATCTCGACGGCGGTTTCAGTGTCGAGGGTTCTGAGGAGAGTTCCAGGCTCAAGGAGGTCGAGGATGATTTCGCCGCTTTCATGAAGGACTTTTCCGCCGCCGTGGAGGCGGAGGACGGTCCCGCGGCGTCGAAAAGGTATGTCGAGTATTACCGCTCCAGAGTCAAGTATATCATCAGCAACAGCAAGTCAATGACTTCCATTCCTGTGCTGTACCAGAAGATCAACGATGATTTCCCGGTCTTCGGCCAGCCTGCTGACGCCATTTATTTCCGGTCGGTGCATGACTCCCTGGCAAAGGTTTATCCGGAATCCAAATATGTCTCGGCCCTTGGGAACGAGGTGGAAAAGAGGCTCAACATCCTTTCCCTCCAGCAGAGGCTGAACGCTGCCAATGAGGCTGGCTTCCCTGATGCCGAATTGCCTTCGGTCGATGGGAAAAAGGTGAAAATCAGTGACTTGAATGCCAAGCTGGTACTTGTGTATTTTTGGCAGGCCGCGGACGCGTCTCAGAAGATGTTCAACCAGGATGTCCTTCTTCCCCTCTACAAGACATATAACCCGAAGGGTCTGGAGATATATTCCATATCCCTTGATACCGACAAGGGGGTATGGGCGAGCGTCGTCAAGAGTCAGGGCCTGCCTTGGGTCAATGTCTGCGACGGATTAGGCGCGGCGTGTCCTGCCGTGGGACTGTATAACATCTCGAAAGGACTGCCTGTGGCCTACTTTATCGAGAACGGTACCTTGTCTGAGGAGACGGTCTCTTCGGAGAAAGAGTTGCGCTCCATCCTCGCGGCGAAGTTGAAGTAAAAGTCCACGCGCTCTATGGCATTAATGATCATCCAGCTGCTTATCGTTCTCGGAGCCCTGTATGTGGGATCAAGGTACGGTAGCCTCGCCCTTGGCGCCATCTCGGGAATCGGTCTCGCGATCCTGGTATTCGGTTTCGGGATGAAGCCCGGGACACCTCCCACCGATGTGATCTACATCATCATCGCGGCTGTCACCTGCGCCGGTGTCCTGCAGGCCTCCGGTGGTATGGACTGGCTGATTCAGATAGCTGAGAAGATGCTCAGGAGCCATCCTGACCGCATCACGATCTTGGCTCCCCTGACTACCTTCTTCTTGACGGTCCTTGTCGGAACCGGCCACGTGGTTTACACGCTGATGCCGATCATCGTGGACATCGCCATCAAGAAGGATATACGTCCCGAGCGTCCTTGCGCGGTGGCCTCGATCGCCTCCCAGGTCGGTATCACTTGCTCTCCGATCGCCGCCGCGGTCGTGGCTTTCGTCACGATCTCCAACGCCAACGGATACGGGGTGTCGATTCCCCAGGTGCTGATGGTGACTCTCCCGGCCTGCGTAATCGGCCTGCTGTTCGCTGCCATGGCCTCGTACCGCAGGGGTAAGGATCTTGACAAGGACCCTGATTTCCAGAAAAGGATCTCTGATCCGGCTGTCAAGAATTATGTCTACGGGAGTGACGCCACCACCCTGGACAAGGTCATTGATAAAAAGGCCAAGCTTGCCGTCTATATATTCCTGCTCGCTATCCTGGTCATCGTCGGCCTCGCGTTCTGCCAGATGGTGTTGAGCAAGGAGGCTCTCGAAAGACTTCCCAAGATGAACATCGCGATCCAGATCATTATGCTCTGCGCCTCAGCGTTGATGATCATGCTTTGCAAAGTGGATCTCAAGAAGGCCGCGGCCGGCGCTGTGTGGAGATCCGGTATGGTGGCTGTGGTGGCGATCTATGGAATCGCTTGGATGGCAGACACTTATTTCGGGAATTACATGGACCAGATCAAGGAGATGCTGACCGGTGTCGTCACCCAGTATCCCTGGTCGATCGCTTTCGTCTTCTTTCTGGTCTCCGTGCTGATCAACTCCCAGGGGGCCGTCGTCGTGGCCATGCTTCCGCTGGCCTATTCGCTCGGCATTCCGGGACCTGTCCTGCTGGGTGTCCTTCCGAGCGTGTACGGGTACTTCTTCATCCCGAACTACCCTTCGGATATAGCCACGGTCAACTTTGACCGTACAGGCACGACAGTGATCGGAAAGTACCTGCTGAACCACAGCTTCATGATGCCGGGACTCGTCAGCACGATCATCGCCACGGTTATGGGCTATCTGATCACGACGGTGTTCTTCCCCGGCTACTTCGCCGGACTGTAGTCTTTGCTCTATTTCCGGAAATTATTGATCAACAATCTTTTATAGAAAACGGGTAGCTTATTTGGCTACGCGTTTTCTGTATTATGTCCATTTTCATGTATTTATAAAAAAGGCTAATCTGTGTTACATTGTCGGGAGTTTTTCGTTTATTAGAGTAGAGAACCGGATTTGATGGCGAAAGATTTCCTGACAGAGGCGTTCATTTCCTTGAAGGACAGGTGGAAGGCGGAGGATGCCCTCCAGGAGGCTTTCTGCCGGCTCTGGGGCCGGAAGTACAGGCTGTCGAGCGTGAGGGAGGCGGAAAGGCTGCTGTCGAGAACCGGAAAGAACATCGAGATCGACGAGTACAGGAAGGCCAGGAGAGAAAAGACGGTCTCCTTGGAAGGGATTGTGGTTGAGGAGGATGGAAGTTCCCGAGACGAGATGGAATCACTGTTCCGGAAGGTCGAGGCGTCAGTTGAGAAGGAACTGTCTGAGACTCAGAAAGAGATAATAAGGATGCATGAGTATGAGGGGATGACTTTCGAGAATATAGCGGAAGAACTCGGCATGGCTCCGGCGGCGGTCCGGATGCGGGCTTCCAGGGCCAGAAAACTATTAAGGGATAAGTTCAGGGAAGAATATGAGAAAGATTAATGAATTGATAGACGGGTATTTCGAGGGTACCCTCACGCAAGGGGAGGAGGACGCCCTGAAGATATTCTTGGCTTCCGAGGACGGTCAGGATCCTGAATATGATGAGGTCCGGGCTGTCATGGGCTTCTTCGCCGCCGGACGTCATACTTTTCAGAAGTCTGCCCTGAGCCTTCCGAAGGGCGAAGGGAAATCCGTCGTGTGGCGTCGTGTCGCGGCGGTGGCCGCCAGCCTGGCTATTATCGTCACCCTTGGGGTGAGTCTATATAATAACAAATCAAACATCTGTGTATCGTTCGTGGGCGGGCGGAAGGTCACCGACAAGGCTGTTGTAATGAACGACGTCGACAACATCCTCGCGGATCTTCTCTCAGACAGGACGGACATGGAAGAAATACTTAATGATTTTTTTGACAGATGATCTCATGAAAAAGATTTTACTCATAACCTTAAGCGCCTTCCTGGCCCTCTCGTTCAGCGCCAGGGCACAGGAAGGATTACAGATCGACAGCCTTTTCAATGGCAGTCTCGTTCCGCGGTCAAGGGTCACAGAGTCTGTTGTCAGCGGCAGGGAACTGAGACCTTACAATCTTGACACTTTCCGGAGCGTCAGGCTCCAGGCCTCGGACGGGGAAATCCGGAAGATAGTCTCTTGGCTTGAAGGCGATTCCCTTCTGGCCGTCGAGAAGGAGATGGATTCGCAGGATGGAGAGCTGGTCTATGCCTTGATGCGCTTTGTTTCTAATAACGGCAAAAACAAGTATGTCGGCTTTCAAGTCAAGGAATCCTCAGGGGGGGGCAGGTATGTCACGGTCATTTACATGACTGGGAAGGCTACCGCCAGGGATCTTAAGGTGATATTCAAACATAGATAACAGGGAGGAAAAGAGATGAGAAAAACAATTATAACGGTTCTGGCTTTTGTCGTTGGGATCACCACCCTTTCGGCTCAGGAAACGATAGAGAGTGTCAAGGCGGAAAGAGACATGGCAGTCGCTCAGGCAGACTCGCTCAAGGAAGTCATCAGCAAGATACGGGAAAGACAGAAAGGGAATGTACACCTTGATTTTGATATCCCCTTTTATCGGAAAGTGAGGCGCCCGAGGGCCGCTGACGTCGGGTGCATCGGTGTCGGCACATTGGTCTACGAGTCTGGTGGCGACCTGGGATTCAGTCCGCAAAACTCGCTGGAATTCTGGGGTTTCCTGCCCATATCTCGCACCAAGGGACGTCACTCTCTCACCTATGGTCCCGGAATAAGTTTCAAGAATTACGGCATCACAGGCAACAAGGCCATGGTCATGACAGAGGAAGGGGACATCACCATCGGCCGGTTCCGGGACGGATCTATCCCGAGGATTTCCAGGCTGAGGGTATTCAGTCTTAATATGCCCCTGTTCTACAGCATTGGTTTCGGCAGGGGATATGGGATCACTCTCGGTCCTGTTGTCAATCTCAACGCTTCGAGCTCGATTGTCAACAAGTACATGATTGACGGGGATAAGCGTAAAGACAAATACAAGTATGTCCATTGCGATATCGTCACTGTGGATGCCATGGTCCAGCTGAACTACAGGGATTTCAGCGTCTATGGAAGATATTCCCCGATGAATGTGATGGATAAGAGATACTGGCCTGAATTCGGCACTTGGTCCGTGGGTGTCGCGTTGTCTCTAAATTAACAGTCCGAATACTTTCCTTTTTCGGGAATATTCATTAAATTGCATGGGTTTTGGCGGATTTTTCGCCAAGCCTATGTTTTTTATTAATATCTAAACATCTAACATCATGTCACTGAACAAAGTAATGCTGATCGGTAACGTCGGAAGAGACCCTGAGATACGTTACCTTGACGGAAACAACCCCAATCAGGGGGCGACGAAGGTGGCCCAGTTCACCCTCGCGACCACGGAACGCTATCGTGACCGCAATGGAGAACTTCGCGAGAACACGGAATGGCACAACATCGTCGCTTGGAGGAATTCCGCCGATGTCGCTGAGAAATTCATCCGCAAGGGAACCCAGGTCTACATCGAGGGCAAGCTCCGTACCCGTTCCTGGACTGATCAGACCGGGAACAAGAGATTCACCACGGAGATCGCTGTCGACAATCTCCAGCTTCTTGGCAAGCGGAGTGACAATCCTGGGGCGGCAGGTTCCCCGGCAGGTCCGGCAGCAGGTTATCAGCAGTCTCAGCAGCCGGCCTACCAGCAGCCCAGACCGCAGCAGCCTTCTTATCAGCAGCCGCAGACCACTCAGGCGCAGCCTGTTGATATAGGCATTGATGACAATCCTACCGACGACCTTCCGTTCTGATTCACAGGAATCCTTTTAAACCAATATTCGTAAGATATGAGTTCAAAACTTGACGTTGTCCTTGGCCTCCAGTGGGGAGACGAGGGAAAGGGCAAGATTGTGGATGTGCTGGCCGGCCGTTATCCTGCCGTCGCGCGTTTCCAAGGCGGTCCTAACGCCGGACATTCCCTCCATTTCGACGGTAAAAGCTTCGTGGTGAGAAGTATTCCCTCCGGGATATTCCGCGACGGATCCATCAACATAATCGGTAGCGGAGTCGTCCTTGATCCCGTCACCTTCAAGGAGGAGTGCGCCAATGTCTCCGCCATGGGGATTGAGCCCAAAGAGAAGATTGTCATATCCAAGAAAGCCCACCTGATCCTCCCGACCCACAGGCTTCTGGACGCGGCTTACGAGGCTGCTGCCGGTAAAGGCAAGATAGGCTCCACCCTGAAGGGCATAGGCCCGACCTACACCGACAAGGTTGGACGACACGGCCTCAGGGTCGGAGACATCCTCGCGCCTGATTTCAAGGATCGTTTCTCCAAGCTTAAGGGCCGTCACCTCAGGCTCCTCGCTGATCTTGGCTTCGAGTGTGATCCCGAAAAGGACGAGGCGGCGTGGTTGGAGGCCGCGGAGTTCTTGAGGGAGTTTGAACTCGTTGATTGTGAATATTTTGTGGACAGCCTTCTTAAAGAGGGGAAGCCGATACTTGCCGAGGGCGCGCAGGGCTCCATGCTTGACGTGGACTTCGGGTCCTATCCCTTCGTCACCTCTTCTTCCACCACTGTCGGCGGAGTCTGCACCGGCCTGGGTCTGGCCCCGTCGAGAGTCGGGAAGGTTTTCGGAATATTCAAGGCCTATTGCACCCGCGTCGGAAGCGGTCCTTTCCCGACCGAGCTTTTTGACGAGACAGGGGAGACCCTTCGCCGCGTGGGCCACGAGTTCGGGGCTGTAACAGGTCGTCCCCGTCGCTGCGGATGGCTGGATCTTGTCGCCCTGAAATACACCGTGATGATCGACGGTGTGACGGACCTCATCATGATGAAATCCGACTGCCTGGACGGGTTCGACACGATCAAGGCCTGCACTTCTTACAAGGTGAATGGTATTGAGACTAAAGAGGTTCCGTTCGACATCGCAGCCGAGATCGAACCGGTTTACACCGAGTTCCCGGGCTGGAAGAAAGACCTGACTGGAATCCGTTCCGAGAACGGACTCCCGACAGAGTTCAAGGCTTATGTCAAGTTCATCGAAGATTATCTCGGCGTTCCGGTCAGCATCATCTCCCTCGGCCCTGACCGCGAAGCAACGATCGAGCGCTAAAGCGCTTTCAGGGCGGCTTCCATGGCGGCGAGGTCGGGAGTGATGCCGGTCATGAAGGGGTAACCCGTCAGGGCTTGGTAGAGGAGCCACCTGTTTCCGGGAATATATACCCCTTCCGCGGCCGCTATCTTGGCTCTCGCGATCTCGTCGAACGACGGGTTCTTGTAGTTGGCCTCGAGGATGACTTTACCCTCGCATGATCCCTCTACGGCGAAATCGTCCGCGGAGAATTCCCCGATCTGTGGAAGAGCCATCGGCAGAGTGTAAATAATCAGGTCACATTCTTTCACGGCTTCCTTAAAGTCCTTGATATGATCTGGGATGAAGCCATATTCGGGCATGGCCTCGGCGATGGCCTGGGCCTTCTCGAACGTGCGGTTCATCAGCACGGTGCCGAAGCCCAGCTCACCGGCGGCGACGGCCGCTGCCCTTCCGGCTCCGCCACATCCCACGACCAGGGCCTGAGGCTGCTGGCTGAACCGCCTTCCGAGGCTCATCAGGAAGAATTGGTGGAGCTTGATGAAGAAGCGGTCGCCATATTCCTTGATGAACTCCTCGACTATTCCGGGATAATAGGCCTCCGCGATGGCGGCCACGATACCGGTGAAGTCGGAGTTGTGGGCGGCTATGCCTTCGGAGGTCTTCACCAGGAGATTCGTGGCCCCGATCCTGGCGACCGGCCCTGAGATGACGCCTTTGCCTTGTTCCGCAAGTTCTTCGACCTTTTCGTAGGCAAGTTCCTTGAACGGTGCTGTCACATTAATCGCGGAATATTCCTCCGCGAACTTCTTGAAAGAGGCCTCGAAATCAGCGCCTTCAATCAGGTCATATTTGTAGGGGCTCCCGTCAGGCTGTTCTATGCCTTTATATGCCGCCTCGAAAAGAAGAGGGCTTAGTGATGTCGCTATCGGATCCCCGATCAGGCCGTATTTCCCCATTTTCTATGTTCTTGTTATCTAATTTATTGTATTTTAATTAGTTCTGGTAGCCACGCCCCCCGCGCTGCCGGACGGCTTCGAAGAGGAGGATTGCCGCGGAGACGGAGACATTGAGGGAGTCCAGGGCTCCGAGCATAGGGATGCGGATGTGTCTGTCGGCGGCCTCGCGCCAGATGCCGGTCAGGCCGGTGGACTCGGTGCCCATCACGATCGCGGTGGGGCCGGTCAGGGGGGTGTCGTAGTAGAGGGACGAGTCCTGGAGTTGTGCGGTAAGGATCTGGATACTATTGGCTTTGAGCCAAGCAATGGTCTCCTCGGAGGTAGCCGCGGCGACCTGTCTTGAGAATATGGCTCCGACGCTGGAGCGGATCAGGTTCGGGTTATAGAGGTCGGTCAGCGGGTCGCAGATTATGACCGCGTCGGCTCCGGCGGCGTCGGCGCTGCGGAGCACGGCCCCGAGGTTGCCGGGTTTCTCGACGCTTTCCAGCACTATGACCAGGGGGCTCTCTCCCAGTTCTATGTCCTCCAGTCTCCTCTCCTTGTACCGCATCTCTGCGATAATCCCCTCGGTACTTCCTCGATATGCCATCTTCTCGTACACATTCCTGCTGACCTCGAAGATTTTAGGGCCTTCCTGGGAAGGCTGTACCCCCTTCAGGAGTCGGGCTGTGCCCGACCCCACCACTCGCTTCGCTCGCGGTCCCCCCGCTTCCGTGTCGCGGGTGGCACGTCCTTCAGGGGGTACACCCTCCCCGGAAGGCGAATATATCTCCGGGCAGATGAAGATGGTGTCAGGGACGAAGCCGGCGGAGAGGCAGTGCTCCAATTCGCGGCGGCCCTCAACGACAAACAATCCCTTTTCCCGACGCGTCTTTGACTTTTCCTGAAGCTCCAGAAGCGCCTTTATCTTGGGGTTCTGCCCTGAGGTTATGGTCTCAACTCCCATTGCTGTTTTGCTTGAATCCAATTTTATTGCTCCTGTTATGAATTGTAGGCTGTAATGCCGCCAGCGTTCTTTCTATGATCTCCAATCTGGCCCGAGTATTCTCATTTATGTCATTTTGGTCTTTCATGATATCTTCGATGTCCAATTTCAGTTCTTCGAAGCTTATCGCCAATTGTTCTATGCTGTCTTGTGACGTCGCTAAGGCTCCAAATCGTCTGTAATGAACAAAAGCCCTCATTATCATGATGTTAATCTGAATAGCAACAGGCGAGCGGAGGACGCTGCTAAGCATAGCGACACCATGTTCTGTGAAAGCATAAGCTCCTTTTCTACTACCACCCCAACTTGAAGTCACAATTTGTGACTTCAAGTTGGTAAGCTTCTGATTATCAATATAAATCATGAAGTCATCGGGAAACCTTGACAAGTTCCTTTTGACGGCTTGATTCAAAACTTTAGTCTCTATACCATACAACCTGGCAAGGTCAAAATCGAATATGACTTTTTCTCCATCGATGTCATAAATCTTTGTTTTGACAATTTCCAGTTCTTCTGAAGTTTTCAGTTCAAGTTCCATGATTAAAAAATATAATGAAGTGTTATTCTTCTTTCTTGAGGACCTTCTCGGGACGCATCTGCGGGAAGAAAAGGACGTCCTGGATGGTGGTCTGACCGGTCATGAACATCGTCAGGCGGTCGATGCCCATCCCGAGGCCTGAGGTCGGAGGCATTCCGTATTCGAGAGCGCGCACGAAGTCGTAGTCGATGAACATCGCCTCGTCGTCGCCATGGCTCTTGAGAGCGGCCTGCTCCTCGAACCTCTCCAGCTGGTCGATAGGGTCATTCAGCTCTGAGTAGGCGTTGCAAAGTTCCTTGCCGCAGACAAACAGCTCAAAACGCTCGGTAAGCGCGGGATTGTTCCTGTGCCTCTTGGTGAGGGGCGACATCTCGACGGGGTAGTCGATGACGAAAGTAGGCTCGATCAGGTGCTCCTCGCAATAAGTCCCGAATATCGCGTCAATCAGCTTGCCGATACCCATCGAGGGCTCGTACTCGACATTCAGCTTGTCGCAGGTGGCCCTGAGCTCCTCAAGTCCCATTCCGGCCACGTCCACCCCGGCGTATTCCTTGATGGCGTCCAGGATAGGGAGACGGCGGTAGCCAGCCTTGAAGTCGATCTCGTTCTCTCCGATCTTTACCTTGGTCGTGCCGTGGAGCTTGAGGGCGATCTTCTCGAGCATCTTCTCGACGAACTCCATCATCCAGATGTAGTCCTTGTAGGCCACGTAGATCTCCATGCAGGTGAACTCAGGGTTGTGGGTCTTGTCCATGCCCTCGTTGCGGAAGTCCTTCGCGAACTCGTAGACACCGCTGTAGCCTCCGACAATCAATCTCTTGAGATAGAGTTCATTGGCTATCCTCATATAGAGGTCGATGTCCAGGGCGTTGTGGTGTGTGATGAAGGGACGTGCTGTCGCGCCTCCGGGAATCGACTGCAGGATCGGAGTCTCCACCTCAAGGCAGCCGGCCTCGTTGAAGTATTCCCTCATCGTGGCTATGATCTGGGCTCTCTGGACAAAGACGTCGCGCACCTGTGGGTTGACGATGAGGTCCACGTACCGCTGGCGGTAGCGCAGCTCAGGATCGGAGAACCCGTCATAGACCTTGCCGTCAGCGTCGGTCTTGACGATCGGGAGTACCCTCAGGGACTTGCTCAGGACGGTGAGCTCGCCTACGTGGACGCTCAGCTGTCCGGTCTGGGTGATGAACGCGAATCCTTTCACTCCCACGATGTCACCTATGTCCAAAAGCTTTTTCCATACAGTGTTGTACATGGTCTTGTCCTCTCCGGGACAAATCTCGTCCCTCTTGACATAGATCTGGATCCTGCCCGTGGAATCCTGAAGTTCCCCGAAAGAAGCCGCACCCATAATCCTTCGGGACATGATCCTCCCCGCCAGGCAGACTTCCTGGAAATTACCCTTTTCGGGGTCAAAGCCGGTCTCGATCTCTTTGGTGGTCGTGTTGACCGGGTAAAGCGGTGCCGGATAAGGATTTATGCCAAGTTCTCTCAATTTCGCCAGGGACTCCCTGCGGATGACTTCCTGCTCACTCAACTCAATGTTCGCCATATCTTGAAAATCTTGAATCACAAAAATACGACTTTTAATCTATAAACCGAAATTGTTATTCTTGAATAAAACCATTATCTTTGTGTAATATGGCCAAAGAGCGCAAATGGATAGTCAAGGATCCGGCAGATCCGGAAAAGGTGGGACGGCTTTCCGCCGAGCTGGGCATTGACCGTGTCCTGTCCGAACTGCTCGTCAAAAGAGGGGTGGAGACCTTCGAGCAGGCGCGTTCTTTTTTCCGCCCCAGCCTGGACAACCTCCACGATCCTTTCCTTATGAAGGATATGGACGCGGCTGTCGAGCGGGTCCGCAAGGCTATCACCTCAGAGGAGAAAATCCTTGTCTACGGTGACTACGATGTGGACGGCACCACAGCGGTCGCTCTCGTATATTCTTTCCTCAGGAGATATTCCCAGAAGGTGGATTTTTATATTCCCGATCGTTACGATGAGGGTTATGGCCTGTCCTACAAGGGGATAGACTGGGCAGGTGACGGAGGCTTCGGACTCATTATCACTCTCGACTGCGGCATCAAGGCCAATGAGAAAGTGGACTATGCCAAGACCAAGGGGATTGACGTGATCATCTGCGACCACCACCTTCCCGAGGAAAAGCTCCCGGCCGCAGTGGCCGTGCTTGATCCGAAGCGCGAGGACGACAACTATCCCTTCGACGACCTCTCCGGCTGCGGGGTGGGTTTCAAACTTGTCCAGGCATATTCAAAAAAATACGGCATCCCTTTCGAGACCCTGATCCCGCTTCTGGATCTCCTTGTGGTCAGCATAGCGGCCGACCTTGTCACGATGGTCGGGGAAAACAGGATCCTGGCTCATTACGGTCTCAAGCAGCTCAACGAGACCCCTCGCAAGGGCCTGTTGGCGATGGCCACCCTGTCCAAGCTCGAGCCCGGGCATCTCACGATCGATGACATTGTGTTCAAGATCGGGCCCAGGATAAACGCCGCGGGCAGGATGGAGACGGGAAGACTGGCGGTGGAGCTTCTAACCGCCGCGGATGACCATGTCGCTAATATGGTCGGCGAGCGGATCAACGACAATAACAACGAGCGCAAGGGAATAGACCGTGAGATCACCCAGGAGGCCCTGAAAATGGTCCAGGATGGGACGGCGTTGTCGACGGGGGCCGCCACGATCGTTTATAATCCGACTTGGAACAAGGGTGTCGTCGGGATTGTCGCCTCCCGGCTTGTGGAGGCTTTCTACAAGCCGACGATAGTGCTGACCAAGTCCAACGGCTTCATCACAGGTTCCGCCAGGAGCGTCGCCGGGTTTGACCTCTACGAGTCCATCGAGAGCTGCGCGGACCTTTTGGAGAATTTCGGCGGCCATGTCTATGCCGCTGGTCTGACGTTGAGGGAGAGCAACCTTGCGGAGTTCGTCCGCCGGATCGACGAGTTCATCGCCGGGAAGATCACGGACGAGATGCTGACCCCGGTCACAGACATCGACGCCAAGCTGGAGTTCAGCCAGATAACCCCTAAATTCTTCAGGCTCCTGAAGCAGTTCCAGCCCTTCGGCCCCGGCAACAACAATCCGGTTTTCCTCACGGAGAATGTCTCCGACGGCGGCAACGGGCGCAAGGTCGGTGCGGGAGGTGTCCACATGAAGCTTGACCTGATTGACGAGAAACAGCCTTTCCACCAGATTCCGGCCATCGCGTTCAATATGGCTGAGTATTATGATTATATCAAGGCCGGCAACCCCTTCGACATTTGCTACTCAATAGTTGAGAATTACTACCGTGGCAACTCCACCCTCCAGCTCCGCATCAAGGACATCAAGGAGCGGGAGGAATTTATTTAGAGAGATACACTAAAACTTGTTTGATATGAAAAATTTATCCCATGTCGCCGCTTTCGCGCTGGCGGTCGTGACTGTTGTCTCTTGCCGCGGCGGCAGGCAGGTCTCCCTCCAGAGGGTCGACCCTCTGGAGAAACTTCTTCCCGAGACCTCATGGTCGGCTCCGTATTCATGGGTCGAGGATGTCGCCGCCGGAGAGCGCGCCACTTTCCAGTTTGCCCTCCGCAGTCCGGAGGATCTCGAGGGGCTGAGCCTGTCGTTCGAGGCTCTGAAGGATGACGCCGGCCACAAGATCGAGTCCGTCACGACCGGTTTCGTGGATTACATCCATGTCGGGCGCGCTACACCGGATCCCGGACGGGATGCCATCCGGTCGGTCTCAGGTATGTATCCCGATGTCATCATCGACGACGCGGTGGATTGGAAGGTGCCGGGAGGCAAGACCCAGCCTGTCTGGGTCAGCGTCGCCGTGCCGAAGGACGCCGCTCCCGGAGTCTATAAGGGTAAAGTCATTGTCAAGGGCAAAGGGGTCAACCTGAGCGGCGAGATAGCGCTCAAGGTCTATCCCGTGGTCCTGGACGAACCCACGCTATGGGTCACCAACTGGTTCAATTGCGGGGAGAGCTCGCTAAAGTGGTTCAATCCCGACGCCGAGCTCTATTCCGAGGAGCACTGGGAATATGTGAGGGCCCTGGCGAAGATCATGAAGGACAGTTACCAGAATACGGTCCTCGTCTCTTTGGGCACCATCAAGTCCAAAGCCGAGGGCGACAAGTGGAGTTTTGACTTCACCATCTTCGACAAGGAGGTGGAGATATTCCAGGAGGCCGGAGTCCTCAAGAGGCTTGAGGCGGGACATATCGGGGGCCGTATAGGCTTGTGGAACAGTCCTTTCGGTGTCAACGTGCCGGGATTCGACGAGAAGCTTCCCATCGATGACCCGGCGGCCGGTAACTATTATTCACAGTTCATTCCTGCCTTCGTGTCCCACCTCAAGGAAAAAGGATGGTATTCTATCTATTGCCAGCATATCGCCGATGAGCCCGCGAATGACAATTACGAGTCTTATGTGGCCATCGCGCGATTCTTCAAGCGGTATGCTCCTGACGTCCCGATCATTGAGGCCTGCCATTCCCACAACCTGGCGGATGTGGTCGATATCTGGGTGCCCCAGTTGAACTTTTATGCCGACGGGTATTCCTTCTACAAGGACAGGCAGGCGGCCGGGGATGAGGTCTGGTTCTACACCTGCCTCGCGCCACAGGGCAACTACGCCAACCGTTTCCTGGAACAGCCCTTGCTGAAGACACGTCTGCTGCATTGGATCAATTTCAGGTTCGGGGCGACCGGTTATCTCCATTGGGGACTCAACCAGTGGAGGGGCGACGATCCCGCTTACGAGTCGACAGGGATCAACCTCGAGGGAGGAAACATCCTTCCCGGCGGGGACAGCTGGATCTTCTATCAGGGAGACAAGAATCTCTACGGGTCAATCCGCCTGGAGGCTATGAGGGATGGCATAGCCGATTACACCCTTCTCCAGATGCTGTCCCGAAAGGATGAGGCCCTCGCCAAGGAGATCTGCCGCCAGAACGTGTATGGCTGGACAACCTACGACATGTCCACCCTCCATTTCCGCCTTGCCCGCCGCCAGATCCTCGAGACCCTGTCCGGAGAATGATGCAGGTGATGAGCCGCGGGAGCAGAAGCAATGAATATGGTCAAGTCCTTCATTCCGTCTAAAAAATTTGCGGGGTTTGCGCGTGTTTTATAGCGCAAGATTTCAGTTTTTGTGTGTTTTATCATTGAGTGACATTAAAAATGACGACGCATATGAAAAAGACGGTTTTTACACTGATCCTCCTGGGGATGTCTTTGCTTTTCGGCTGCGAGAAGAATGATAATCCCTCCATAGAGCTGACCGAGCGGAAGGACATAGTCCTGACGAGGTCGGAGCTGGACTTTGTACAGGAGAACAACGGGTTCGCGCTTGAGCTTTTCAAGAGAGTCTCTGAAATGGAGGGAGGAAAGAGCACCTTGATCTCCCCGCTGAGCGTCACCATGGACTTCGGGATGGTGAGCAACGGGGCGGCCGGGAAGACCCAAGCTGAGATCAACAGTGTCCTGGGGTACAAGGAGAGTTCCGTTGAGGGACTCAACTCCTTCTGCCAGACAATGTTGAGCCAATCTTCCAAGGTCGATCCCTCGACCACTGTCGAGATCGGCAACGCCGCTGTGATCAACAAGAACCGAATACCTCTTATGGACTCTTTCTCGAAGACCATAGAGTCCGCCTATGACGCCGAGGTCATCTACAAGGAGTTCGGGAAGGATGACGTGAAGGGCCTGGTCAACAAGTGGTGCGACAAGAAGACCCACGGGATGATCCCCTCGATACTCGACCAGCAGCCCGGTGCCGACAGTTACGCCTATTTCATGAACGCGGTGTATTTCAAGGGGATATGGTCGGAGAAGTTCGACAAGGCCAACACCAAGGACGAGGAGTTCAGGCTTGAGGACGGCACCCGCTCGAAGGTCCGCATGATGCGGCAAAAGCACATTTTCCCCATGGGCAGTATTGATGGCTTGTGCGCCGCCCTATGCCTCCCCTATGGAAATGAGGCCTACAGGATGGTGATTCTGCTCCCGGAAGATGGTAAGACGATAGAAGACGTAAAAGGCGGTCTCGACACGGAGTCATGGAGCGGTTTGATAAAAAACATGAGCAAGAGTGAGGTCGACGTGAAGATCCCAGCGTTCGAGACCTCGACGGATCTTCTCCATCTGAAAGACGCCCTCATGGAGATGGGTATAAAAGACGCGTTCTCAACAACTTCCGCCGATTTCTCGAATATGACGGATGAGGGAGTCTATATAAATGATGTGCTTCACAAGGCCCGGATCAAGGTCGATGAGCAGGGTTCGGAGGCCGCGGCGGTGACAGTGATTGAAATGTACTACACTTCCGTTGTCCCTGGGCACATAACGCATGAGTTTCACGCTGACCACCCCTTTATCTACGCCATCACCGAGGTCAGCACCGGAGCCATCTTCTTCATCGGCCAGTTCACCGGCAAGTGAGTCTGGCGAGCCGAAAGCTGGATAAGTGGTGAAAGAAATTGTGGTGGCCGACATCAGTCGAGGAGGGAGATGATGTCGACCGCCGCGGATGTGTAGTCGTCGCTGTCCACATCCACGACGTGATGGGCGGTCTTCTCGTAGATGGAGCCGCGGGAGGCCATCAGCTCCTCAATCCTGGAGCGGAGGCTCTTTCCGCCTTTGAGCATAGGGCGGTCGCCAGGCCAGGTCTCAAGGTTATGGACAAGGGTGTCGATCGAGGCTTTGAGGTAGAAGCAAGTGGTGTTCCGTCGGATCATCTTGCGGCAGGCCTCTGTGGTGACGGTTCCGCCGCCGAGGGAGAGGATGTATGACCCCCCGCTCAGATCGCCAGTCATAAATATGTCCTCAAGAGCGGACTTCTCCATTTCTCGGAAGGCGGCTTCTCCGTCATTTTCAAATATTTCCGGGATGGTTCGCCCAGTCATGGCCTCGATATAGGAGTCGAGGTCGATCAGTTCCATCGAGGGGAGGAGTTTCGCCAGTTCTTTGCCGACACTGCTTTTCCCGCTCCCCATGAATCCGATGAGAGAGATGTTGTCCATGTCTGTTCAGAACAAGGTGGGTTCGAAGAAGTCGCCCTCACCGGGAAGGTCGTCGATGTCGGGGATATTCTTGGATTCGAGATCCTTCGCTTCGCTCAGGATGATATCGGTATTATCTGAAATAATGTCCATCGGTTCCTCTTCTGCCGGAACTTCACCGGCCGGAGCAGCCTCCGGGTTTAGGCCGTACTCTGCCGCGGCGGAGCGAGGATGGACTTGACCGGGCTCGGACTGCTGTCCAGCCAAATCATCAAGTTCAGGCTTGTCGAGGGGCTCGATGAAGCGGACCTCCTTGAGGTCGTATTGATGGCACTTCTTTCCTTTCGCTGTGTAACCCTTTTTCGCTATATACTCCTCCGCGTCGATATTTTCCGGATCCCTGTGCTCGTATTTGTTCCCGAAAATGACCTGGAACCGGGGATGCTTGTCATCGCTGATGTCCACAAGGTACGATTTGGCTCCGGGAGCAATGAAAGACTGCGGGGTATTGTCACTCAGGATAAAACTGAACCTCTTGACATAGAATGCTTTGGCGGCCGCATCCCAATACAGGGCTGTGTAAGTCTTACCAGGGTCGAACCTCTCTATCCTGAGTATCTCTCCCTGGTAGCGGTTCGAGACATCGAAGGAGGTGGTGTAGAAGGTGCCGTCCTTGAATATGGCCAAAACCTTGTCTTCCGGGCCGAACTCTCCGAGGTACAGGCCTCTCTGCTCGTCGTTCAGTTTCTGGATGTCGGCGTCGAACCAGATGTCCTTGCCGCCGATAGTGGACACACCCTTGCTCTTGAGCTGGATCTTGGAGATGGCGAATTTCGAGACGAGATTGCCCCTTGAAGTCTTGCCCTTGATCGCCAAGGTGGAGAAGTCGTACTCCATCTGGGTTTTCTTGAGCTTGGGTCTGGGACGCAGGTAGATCCGGACGCTCTCCGCCTCTCCGTTGTTGTTGACGGTGAACCACAGGATCTTTGAACCCTCTTTCCCTCCGGTGATGTCGTAGTCTTTGTCCCTGGTGACACTGGTGATGGAGAATCTCTTGGCGTAGGAGACGGAGGTCTTCCCGTCGCGGTAGATGACGTTGTAGATTGTCCTCTCGTCACCCCTGTTGAAGACACCCACGAAGAGCAGGTCTTTCCAGAAGAAAGCCTTGTCTGTCACCTTGGTGATGCGGTATTTGCCATCCTTGGCTATGACGAAGATCTCAGACAAGTCTGAGCAGTCGGAGACAAAGACTCCGTTGTCATCTTTCTTGAGATTCAGACCCACGAAGCCTTCCTCGTAGTTGGCGTAAAGCTTGGCGTTGTTGCTGACCACCTTGGTCACGGCGATCGTCTCGAAGGCGGAGATCTCAGTGAGGCGCTTGAAGGGCTTGCCGTATTTGGCTTTCAGACCCTTGAACCAGGCGATAGCGTATTCGGTGATATGTTCGATGTTATCCTTGACCTTCTCCATCTCGGCCTCGATCGAGGCGATCTTCTCGTCCATCGCCTTGGTGTCGAACTTGGAGATCTTCCTGACAGGCTTCTCCACGAGTTTGTGGATGTCGTCCATGGTGATCTCCCTGCGCAGCAGGTCCTGGTAGTTCCTCATCTCGGCGAAAACATCGTCAAGCTGCTCTTCCCAGCTCTTCTGGTCCTGCTCCAAGATCTTGTACACCCTGTTCTCGAAGAATATCCTCTCAAGGGAGTCGTAATGCCACTCATCCTCGAGCTCGTCCAGGCGGATTCGGAGCTGCCACTCAAGTATGTCCCTGGTATGGTTGGTGTCGTAGATGAGTATGTCCTTGACACTCAGGAACTGAGGCTTGTTGTCCACAATCACGCAGGCGTTCGGGGCGATGTTGCACTCGCAGTCCGTGAAAGCGTATAGGGCGTCGATGGTCTTGTCGGGGGACACATCGTTTGGAAGGTGGATGATGATCTCCACCTTGTCTGTGGTCATGTCCTCGATTTTCTTGATCTTTATCTTGCCTTTGTCTTTCGCCTTTATGATCGAGTCTTTTATGGTCTCGGATGTTTTCCCGTAGGGGATCTCGGTGATCGCGATAGTGTTCTTGTCGATTTTCTCGATCTTGGCCCTGACCTTGACACTTCCGCCCCTTGCCCCGTCCTTGTAGTTGCTGCAGTCGGCGCTGCCGCCGGTAGGGAAGTCGGGGTAGATGGTGAAGTCCTTGCCTTCCAGGATGCTAACAGATGCGTCCAGCAACTCGTTGAAGTTGTGGGGGAGAATCTTGGAGGCCATGCCTACCGCGATTCCCTCGGTACCCTGGGCGAGCAGCAGGGGGAAGCGGACCGGCAGTTCCGTGGGCTCCTGGTTTCGTCCGTCGTAGGAGGTCATCCAATGGGTGACCTTGGGGTCGAACACCACTTCCTTGGCGAATTTGCTGAGGCGCGCCTCTATGTACCTGGGGGCGGCGTTGCTGTCTCCAGTGAGAATGTTGCCCCAGTTACCCTGGCAATCGATCAGCAGGCCTTTCTGTCCCAGTTGGACAAGGGCTCCGAGGATGGAGGCGTCTCCGTGGGGATGGTACTGCATGGCCTGGCCGACGATGTTGGCAACTTTCGTGTAGCTGCCGTCATCCATCCTGTACATCGCATGTAGCACGCGCCTCTGCACAGGCTTGAGTCCGTCCACGATGTGGGGGACAGCCCTTTGGAGAATCACATAGGAGGAATAGTCCAGGAACCAGTCCTTAAACATCCCGGAAAGCTTGAACTTCCGGCTGTCAGAGCTGAGCAGCTTGTCATATTTTCCCGTTGAGGGAGCGGCGGCCTCCTCAACGGGGGCTTCCCCGGACTGTTCCTCCTGGTCTCTCTCCTCGGGATCCTGGATGTCGTCCCACTGGTCTTCCTTAGCCATATTCCTTACACCTTGTTTTTATTCCTCGTAACCGAATTTCCGTAATTCCTTGCGGCTCTCTCTCCAGTCCGGGTCGACCTTGACGAAAATCCGCAGGAAAACCTTCTTCTGGAAGAAGTCCTCCATTTCAAGCCTGGCGTCTGTCCCGGTCTTCTTGAGGGCGGAACCTCCTTTCCCGATGATTATCCCTTTCTGGGAGTCCCGCGCGACATGGATCACCGCGCTTATCTCGTATCTCTCTTTTCCCTCTTGGAAAGCCTCGATCTCAACCTCGCAGCTGTAGGGGATCTCCTGGCTGTAGTTCTCCAGAATCTTCTCGCGGATGATCTCCGAGGCGAAGAAGCGGAGGCTCCTGTCAGTGAACTGGTCCTTGTCGAACCATGGCGGGGAGACAGGCAGCTTGCCCACAACCGAGTCCAGCACGCTCTCCAGGTTGAATCTCTCTTTGGCGGACACCGGGATGATCTCAGCCCCGGGAAGCGTCTCGCGCCAGTAGCCCATCAGTTCGACCACCTTTGGCTGGTCGCTGATGTCGATCTTGTTGATCACCACCACGACAGGACACTCAACCCTCTGGAGTTTAAGTATATACTCCTTGTTCTTGTCGCTTTTTTCCACAACGTCCGTGACATAGAGGATGATGTCGGCGTCGCCTATGGCGGCATCCACGAATCTCATCATGTCCTCTTGGAGACGGTAGTTGGGTTTGAGCATGCCGGGAGTGTCGGAGTACACGATCTGGTACTCGTCCGTGTTGACAATCCCCATGATCCTGTGGCGGGTTGTCTGGGCCTTGGCGGTGACAATGGATAATTTCTCCCCGACAAGGGCGTTCATGAGCGTGGATTTGCCCACATTCGGGTTCCCGATGATGTTGACAAATCCAGCCCTGTGATCCATGACTTTGCCTTCTTTAGACATAGGCCCCCATTCTGAGGACGTTGACCTCGCCCTCGCTGAGGTATCTCCACTCGCCCTTCTTGAGACCCTTCTTGGTGAGGCCGGCGAAATAGACCCTGTCAAGAGCCTTGACGGTGTAGCCCAGGCTCTCGAAAATCCTGCGGACTATGCGGTTCTTCCCGGAGTGGATCTCAATGCCAAGTTTGCGGTGATCGTCGGCATCGATGAACTCAAGCTCATCGGCCTTGATCACACCGTCGTTCAGCTCGAGACCCTCGACCAGGATTTTCTCCTTGTCCTCCTCGTCCAGATCCTTGTCGAG
The DNA here is from genome assembly GCA_017478125.1 of Bacteroidales bacterium. GTDB lineage: Bacteria > Bacteroidota > Bacteroidia > Bacteroidales > UBA932 > Cryptobacteroides. The sequence continues at coordinate 20,742 of JAFVED010000099.1, forward strand.
GATGACCTGGTAAATCTTCTTCTTGTTGAAAGAGGGATGGGTAAGCTGCTCCGCGATCTCTCCGTCATTGGTGAACATCAGCACACCCGTGGTGTTCTTGTCCAGCCTTCCGACAGGGAAGACCCTGGCTTTGCAGCCCTTGATAAGATCCATCACGGTCTTGTCCGCGTGAGGGTCGCTGGCGCTTGTGACAAAGCCTTTGGGCTTGTTCATCACTATATATACCTTCTCCTCTCCCTTGAGTCTCTCGCCATTGAAGCGGATGTCATCCTTAAGCACATTGACCTTGGTTCCGAGCTCGGTGACGACTTCTCCGTTGACAGTGACGACTCCGGCCTGGATGAGGGTGTCGGCCTCGCGGCGCGAGCATACTCCAGAGTTCGCTATGAACTTGTTGAGACGGATCTCCTCCTTGATCGGAGTCGGTACGGAATCGTTGTCCGAGAAAGCCGTGTTGTCAAGCTGGGGCTTTCTTGAGAGCATCTGGTTGATTCCCGCCTCGTCGGCATGAGTGAAGTGTGGGCCGCTTTTGCGGGCCGGTTTCCTGGAGGATTGACGTTGTGGCCGCTCGCTGTCGAATCGCGGGCGGTCGCTGTTGTACCTGGGCCTGTCTCCGCTGAACCGGGGACGCTCCTCGCCGTACCTTGAACCGCTCGGACGGTCGCCGTTGCTGTAGCGGGGGCGGTCACTGTTGTAGCGGGGACGGTCGCTGTTGTACCTGGGCCTGTCTCCGCTGAACCGGGGACGCTCCTCACCGTACCTTGAACCGCTCGGATGGTCGCCGTTGCTGTAGCGGGGGCGGTCGCTGTTGTAGCGGGGACGGTCGTTGTTGTACCTGGGCCTGTCTCCGCTGAAACGGGGCCGGTCCTCACCGTACCTTGAGCCGCCCTCATTCCTCTGAGGGCGCTCACTGTTGTTGTAGCGCGGACGATCTTCTCCATAACGCCTCGGCCTGTCCTCTCCGTATCTTTGACGGCTCTGGCCATAAGGACGGTGTTCTCCTCCCTGGCCGTAGCCTTGGCGCTCACTCCTGTTTCCGTAACCTTCGGAATAGTTCCTGTGATTGTTGTCGCTGTACGATCCGACTTTTCTCCTTGGCCTGAGCCTGCGGCCCTCGGCTGAATAGTTGCTGGCGGATTCTTCATTTCTCGCGTAATCTCTACGCTCCTCGTGGTTCTCTTGACCACCGTTAAAAATTTCTTCCATGATTTGATGTGGCGTCACGCCACTTTTAAAAAAAACGATAAAAAAGATTGTGATCCAATTATTTGAGTTTGAAAATATAAGTGATAGTCCCTGCCTGAAGCTCCGGCGCGTCCGCGCTCTGGTTGAAATGGGCTTTCATCGCGGCAGACCTCGCGGCGGCCCATAATGTCTGGTTGTTGACAGTGGTCCCTTGACCTCCGGCGACGGCTTTCGTGACGTTTCCATACCTGTCTACCATTATGTCCACGACCACCTTTCCCTCATCTTGGACAGCGTAGTCGGGTCTGGGGAGCGCTCCAAGCACACTGCGGCCCTTCACATGGGCGTTGGGAGCCCCGTCTGTCTTTCCAACCTGGGTGTTACCCTTTGGATGGCCGGCCTTGAACTCGGCCGACGGGTTGGTGGCCCCATGGGGGGCGAGCGAGGAGTCCTTCTTGCTCATGCCCGGAAACAGGGCGTTTTTGTTGATCTCTTCTTTAGGTTTAGGGGCCGGGACCTCCACGTCTCCGAAATTGTCAGGCTTGGCCTCGGCTGTCTTGTTGGTCTTGTCGGACTTGACCGGAGACTCGCTCCTCTGGATCAACTCGACGGGTTTTGTCTTGTCCACATCCTCGGCCTGGGGTTGTCTGCCAAGTCTCTGTCTTCTGATAGATTGAGGCTCATCTTCCTCGAAATCAATGAGAAAAGTCTGTTCCTCGGGAGGCGGATAGATGTATTTCAGACCCGTGAAAGCGCAGGAGAGCAGGACGACCAGATGGACGGCGACCGTAAGAACGATCCCCGTCGTTGTGGAGACTTTCGCCTCCTTCTCTCTTTCGCGAAGGTACTGTTTCATTATTCGGGCTGTGTGGCCAATATCACTTTATAATGGTTCCTCTTGGCTATATTCATCACAGAGACGACCTCTTTGACGGGGACCGACTCGTCGGTGTAGATGGAGAAGGTCGGATCCTCCTCGCTCTGGAGCAGCCCCACCAGGCCGTCCTCAAGGTCGGTGAACTGGACAGGAGTCTCGTCACCGTTGAGATGGTAGGTGTACATCTCTCCGCCCCAGTCCTTGATCGAGACGCTGACGGTAGGTTTGGCGCTGACCTGTCCTGTGCTCTTCGGGAGAAGAAGCTTCAAAGCGTTGGGGTTGACCAGAGTTGAAGTCACGAGGAAAAAGATCAGCAGCAGGAACACTATGTCAGTCATCGAGGACATCGACATTTCCGCCGATACCTTTGTGGTTCTCTTGAATGCCATTGGCTAGTTCTCCTCTTCGTTGTCAGCGGGTTCGTGCAGAAGGTCGATGAAATCGATCGTGGCTGTCTCCATCTTGAACATCAGGTTGGAGATCTGGGCGGTGAGGTAGTTGTAGCCGAAGTAGCCGAGGATACCGACGATAAGACCGCCGACAGTGGTGATCATGGCGGTGTAGATACCGCTCGACAGGAGGGTGATGTCGATGTTGTTTCCGGCGTTGGCCATATTGAAGAAGGCCTGCACCATACCGAGGACGGTACCCAGGAATCCGATCATGGGCGCTCCGCCGGCGATTGTCGCCAGGGTGGGCAACCCCTTCTCAAGCCTCGCGATCTCCACGTTTCCGGTGTTCTCGACAGCGGTCTGGATATCAGTCAGAGGCCTGCCGATCCTCTCGATGCCTTTTTCAACCAGGCGGGCGATGGGGGAGTCGTATTTCTCGCAGAGGGAGAGGGCGCTCTTGACTTTGCCCTCGTGGATATAGTCCCTGATGTCCCTCATGAAATTCTTGTCAACCTGCTGGGCCTTGTGGATCATCCACCATTTTTTCCCGAAGATGTATATGGCTATCACGGAGAGAGCGGCGAGGACTATCATGAGCCATCCGCCCTTGGCGGCCATCTGAATCAATGAGAAACTCTGCTCGACTTGCTGGGGAGCCGCCTGGATGGCAGGCCCGGCAGCCCTGGTGACGGTTTCGGCCACATCCGCGGCGGCGGTGTCGAGACCTACCTGTAAAAGATGGAACAACATAAATTAACGTACGTTTATAGATGAACAAATTCTCGCATTGGCGTGGAACTGCACATATCACGCCATCAAACCGCGAAGATAGTGAAAAAATAAGACTTTTCCTTATTTAGGAATATTCTACCTTGCAGAGAAACAACGCGTGACCCGGGACGGATTCTCCAGCGTCACTTCGGGATCCCCCTTCCACAAGAGAGTCCACCCAGCCATCGTCGCGGCGTCCGCGGCCTACCTCCAGCAGGGACCCCACGACCGCTCGTACCATGTTCCTTAGAAACCTGTCCGCCCTGATCGTGAACACGAGGTAATCGTCGTCCCCGGCCGGGTAGCCCATCATCCGGACGTGACCCGGGGTATATGTCTCCCAAACGGCTCTCGTCACGGTGCAGATGGAGGTCTTGTTGTCTCCGCCGACTTTCTCGAAACAGCTGAAATCGTGCTTCCCGAGCAGTTTGGAGGCGGCCCGGTTCATCTTGTCCACATCGATCGGGAAGGTGTACAGGTAGGAGTAGTGGAGGATGAAAGGGTCTTTTTTCCTATGGATGAAATACTTGTATTCCCTCTGTCTGGCGTCGAACCTTGAGTGGAAATCCGGGGCGGCCGGAACGATGTCGTGAACCTTGATTCCGTGGGGCAGGATGGCATTTAATTTGTAGCCGACAAGCCCGGCGTCAAGGTCTTCGGCCGTTGAGTCAAAATGCGCGATATAGCCGATCGCGTTGACTGTGGAATCGGTCCTGCCTGCGCCTGTGACGGCGATTCGCTCTCTCAGGAGAGTGGACAGGGCATCCTCGAGGCACTCTTGGATGGTTTTGGCGTCGCGTTGTGTCTGCCAGCCGTGAAAAGCGGAGCCGTCATAGGAAAGGGTGATCTTGTAGCGCATTGGAGAGGCTGTTGTTGTTACGCGAAAATATAAAAAAGAACATAAGATGGAAAGCGTTAACATCAAAGAATTGAACGACAGGATCCAGAAGGAGAGCGCGTTCGTGGATATGCTCTCTCTTGAGATGGGGAAGGTCATTGTCGGCCAGAAACAGCTTGTCGAGAATCTGCTGATCGGCCTCCTGGCCAACGGGCATATCCTTCTCGAGGGAGTCCCCGGACTGGCCAAGACCTTGGCTATCAGCACTCTCTCCCAGGCTATCGACGCCAGGTTCAGCCGTATCCAATTCACTCCGGACCTCCTTCCGGCTGACCTTGTGGGCACCATGATATATTCCCAGAAGGACGAGAGGTTCGAGGTCCATAAGGGGCCGGTCTTCGCCAATTTCGTCCTGGCGGATGAGATCAACCGTTCGCCAGCGAAAGTGCAGTCCGCCCTTCTCGAGGCTATGCAGGAGAGGCAGGTGACTATCGGAGAAGATACTTTCAAGCTCCCGGAACCCTTCCTCGTGATGGCGACCCAGAACCCTATCGAGCAGGAAGGGACCTATCCGCTGCCGGAGGCCCAGGTCGACCGTTTCATGCTCAAGGTTGTCGTGAGCTATCCCAAGAAGGAGGAGGAGAAGCTGATCATCAGGATGAACAACACAGGGGACTTCCCCAAGGCGAGCCCGGTCATCAAGCCTGAGGACATCGTGAGGGCTCGCCAGGTCGTCAGGGATGTCTATATGGACGAGAAGATTGAGAGATACATAGTCGATATTGTGTATGCCACCAGGACCCCTGGCGAGTATGGCCTCGGAAAGCTCAAGGATATGATCTCGTTCGGGGGATCCCCCAGGGCCAGCATTTCCCTGGCTTTGGCCGCCAAGGCTTTCGCTTTCATAAGGCGCAGGGGATATGTGATTCCCGAGGATGTGAGGGCCGTCTGCAACGAGGTTCTCCGCCACAGGATCGGCCTGACTTATGGGGCTGAGGCCGAGAATGTCACCACCGAGCAAATCATCGCCGAGGTCATCAACGCTGTCCAGGTTCCTTAATCTCTTTCCAGATGCCTTCTTCCGCTTCAGCCAACGATCTCCTGAAAAAGGTCCGTAAGATAGAGATCCGCACAAGGGCTCTGTCCCACCAGATTTTCGCCGGAGAGTACCACAGCGCTTTCAAGGGCCGTGGTATGGCTTTCAGTGAGGTCCGGGAGTACCAGTATGGTGATGACCCCCGTTCCATGGACTGGAATGTGACGGCCAGGCTGAGGGCTCCGTACGTCAAGGTCTACGAGGAGGAGAGGGAGATGACGGTGGTATTGTTGATAGACATAAGCCGTTCCGGACTTTTCGGTACTGTGGATAAGACCAAGAGGGATCTTATCGCCGAGATCGCCGCCGTCCTGAGTTTTTCCGCCGTGATCAACAACGACAAGGTCGGGGCGCTTTTCTTCAGCGACCGCGTCGAGAAGTTCATACCTCCGAAGAAAGGCCGTGGCCATCTGCTCCATATCATCAGGGAGATAAT
>JAFVED010000100.1 GCA_017478125.1 Bacteroidales bacterium
GGCGCGCCAAGGAGAAAGGGATCGAGAAGGTCGCTTTCGACCGCGGAGGGTATCTCTATCACGGCAGGGTCAAGAGTTTGGCCGACGGAGCCCGTGAAGGTGGACTTATTTTCTAATTGACGAAGACTATGGCAAATACAAATGTTAAAAGAGTAAAGACCTCTGATCTTGAACTTAAGGACAGGTTGGTCGCCATCCAGAGAGTGACAAAGGTCACTAAGGGTGGTCGTCACTTCCGCTTCGCCGCTATCGTGGAGGTGGGTGACGAGAACGTCGTTGTTGGTTATGGTCTTGGTAAAGCCAATGAGGTGACCGCCGCCATCGCCAAGGGCGTTGAGGACGCGAAGAAGAATCTTGTCAGGATTCCGGTCATCAACACTACGATTCCCCACGAGCAGGTCGCCAAGTATGGTGGCGCTGAGGTGTTCATGAAACCCGCGGCTCCCGGTACCGGTGTCAAGGCTGGTGGAGCTATGCGCGCCGTGTTTGAGTCGGCTGGTATCCAGAATGTTCTCGCGAAGAGCAAGGGATCTTCCAACCCTCACAACCTGGTCAAAGCCACTGTCACCGCTCTCACCGAGATGAGAGACGCTTACACTGTGGCAGGCCTCCGCGGAATCCCTATGAGCAAAGTTTTTAACGGATAGGAGACACGGTTATGGCAAAACTTAAGATAACTCAGGTCAGGAGCAAGAACGGAACCACCCAGAGGCAGAAGGATAACCTCCGCTCTCTCGGTATCCGCAGGATCGGCCACACTGTCGAGGTCGAGAAGAATCCGGTGACAGAAGGCCAGCTCGCCAAGATCCGTCACCTTGTTGTTGTTGAAGAAGTGAAATAAGGAGGAAAGGCGATGAAACTATCAGAATTGAAACCCGCTAAGGGTGCTACTCATAGCAGAAAGCGTGTCGGTCGTGGTGAAGGCTCCGGAAAGGGCGGCACCGCCACGCGTGGAACCAAGGGAGCCCAGGCACGGGCCGGATACGAGCACAAGATCGGCTTTGAGGGAGGTCAGATGCCTCTCCAGAGGCGTGTCCCCAAGTTCGGATTCAGGAACCCCACCAGAGTCGAGTACAAGGCTGTCAATGTCTCTGCCCTCCAGGCTCTTTCCGAGACTCTCGGGCAGACCGAGATCGGTCTCGATGACATCAAATTCGCCGGACTGGCTGACGCCAAGGAGCTTGTGAAGGTTCTGGGCAATGGTGACATCACTTCCGCCCTCACTGTGACAGCGGACGCTTTCTCGGAGTCTGCCAAGGCCAAGATTGAGGCCGCTGGCGGAAAGGCTATCGTGATCGGCTAGTAATTTAGGAAAGATGAAGAAGTTTGTTGAAACAATAAAGAACATCTTCAAGATCGAGGAGCTACGCACGAGGCTTGGCTACACGTTCCTTCTCATCCTGGTGTACAGGCTGGGTTGTTTCATCGTGCTGCCGGGCATCGACACCACCATGCTTGCCCAGCTTCAGAGCACCAGCCAGCAGGGACTCGTCGGTCTGTTGAACATGTTCTCCGGAGGAGCTTTCGGCAACGCGTCGATCTTCGCGCTCGGTGTGATGCCGTACATCTCCGCTTCCATCGTGATCCAGCTTCTCGGCATGTTCGTCCCTTACTTCAGGAAACTTCAGATGGAAGGGGAGAGCGGCCGCAGGAAGATGAACCAGATCACAAGGTACCTGACCATCCTGATCCTCTGCATCCAGGGACCGGCTTACATCGCCTCGATCCACAGCCAGATTCCCGGAGCCGCTTTCATCGCTGAGACTCAGCTCGGATGGAGCAGGTTCTTCTTCAACCTTGTCGCGACCATCATCCTGATGGCCGGCTCGATGTTCGTCATGTGGCTTGGTGAGAGGATCACTGACAGGGGTATCGGCAACGGTATCTCCCTGATCATCATGATCGGTATCGTGGCCCGTCTGCCTTACGCCCTGGTGGCCGAGTTCGGAACAAAACTCTCCACCACCGCCGGGGGCGGCCCCATCGCCCTCATTGTCGAGCTCATCATCTGGTTCCTCGTGATCGTCGCCACGATCGCCCTTGTCCAGGCTGTCAGGAAGGTTCCTGTGCAGTATGCCAAGAGGGTCATCGGCAACAGGCAGTACGGCGGTGTCCGCCAGTACATCCCCCTGAAGATCAACGCGGCGGGTGTCATGCCTATCATCTTTGCCCAGGCTTTGATGCTGTTCCCTCTGTTGTTCGCCCGCTTTGACTCGACCAGAGGTATCGCGGCTGCCTTGAGCAACTACACCGGATTCTGGTACAACCTCGTGTTCGGTCTCATGGTCGTTATCTTCACATATTTCTACACCGCCGTCACCGTCAACCCGACTATGATGGCTGAGGATATGAAGAAGAATGGCGGGTTTATCCCCGGAGTGAAGCCCGGGAAGGCCACGGTCAACTACCTTGACGATATCATGTCAAGGGTGACTCTCCCCGGATCTATCTTCCTCGCCATCATCGCTATCCTTCCCGCTTTCGCGAGGATCGCCGGTGTCAACGACTCATTCGCCAGCTTCTACGGAGGAACTTCCCTCTTGATCCTCGTCGGTGTCGTCCTCGACACTCTCCAGCAGGTTGAGAGCTACTTCCTGATGCGTCACTATGACGGTCTGATGAAGACCGGACGTCTTTCCGGGCGTTCCGGAATGTAATATTCGATAATTTGAAGGTAAGATGGTCAAGCCCAAGACAGAAGAAGAGATAGAGCTGCTGCGCGAGAATGCCATAATCGTCTCGAAGACGTTGGCGGAAGTCGGCAAGTGGGTCGCCCCTGGTGTGACAACCGCGAGGTTGAATGAGGTGGCCGAGACTTTCATCCGCGATCACGGAGCTATCCCCAGTTTCCTTGGTTTCGAGGGCTTCCCCGCCGCGACCTGCATGTCGGTCAATGATGTTGTCGTCCACGGGTTTCCGTCGGACTATGTCCTCAAAGAGGGCGATATCGTCAGCGCTGACATCGGTACGCTTTACAAAGGCTATAATGGTGACTCGGCGTACACCTTCCCTGTGGGGGAGGTGGACGCCGCCACCAGGAAGCTTCTTGATGTCACCAAAGCCTCGCTCTACAAGGGCATCGAGGCTGCCGTGGCGGGGGCGAGGACCGGCGACATAGGACACGCGGTGCAATCGTACGCTGAGTCATTCGGTTTCTCGGTGGTCCGTGAGCTTGAGGGCCACGGGCTCGGAAAGGAGATGCATGAGGCTCCCGGAGTCCCGAATTACGGGCGCCAGGGTCACGGTGCCAGGCTTCCAGAGGGGCTGGTGATCTGCATCGAGCCGATGATCAACGCGGGCGGAAGGGGTGTCTACCTTGCCAGGAATGGCTGGGCGGTACACACTTCCGACCACAAGAAGTCGGCTCATTACGAGCTTACGGTTGTTGTCCGTCGCGGACATGCCGAGCAGCTGTCGACCTTTGATTATATAGAAAGTACTGACAAGTGAAATTCTAAAGTGTTTTTTCAATGTCCAAACAAGTAGCTATAGAACAAGACGGAAAAGTTATCGAGACTCTTCCCAACGCGATGTTCAAGGTTGAGCTCGAGAATGGCCACGTCCTTCTTTGCAACATCTCCGGGAAGATGAGAATGAATTTCATCCACATCCTCCTTGGGGACAAGGTGCGGGTTGAAATCTCACCTTATGATTTGACTAAGGGAAGAATATCTTTCAGGTACAAATAAAAATAACACGCGATATGAAAGTCAAAACATCCATCAAGAAGCGCAGCGATGATTGCAAGA